>JBGTNC010000167.1:0-8926 GCA_041743265.1 Alphaproteobacteria bacterium
TGCGGGGCGTTCTGATTCGGCCCTATGATCTGCCTGTTTCCCCCTTTTCAAACAGGTGCCCCATGCCTATTGCTGCGCAAACGGTTTTGCTTTTACTGCTGTCCAATATTTTTATGACCTTTGCCTGGTACGGGCATTTGAAGTTCAAGGGCACAGCCCTTTGGGCGGTGATTTTGGTCAGCTGGGGCATTGCCTTTTTTGAATATTGTTTGCAAGTGCCGGCCAACCGCATCGGTCACGGCGAATTTTCCGCCGCACAGCTCAAAACCATTCAGGAAATTTTGACGCTGGTGGTCTTTGCCGGGTTTTCAGTGTGGTATTTGAATGAACCTCTGCGCTGGAACCATGCTGTCGGGTTTTTGTTTTTAGTGCTGGCCGCGTTTTTTATTTTTAAGAAGTGGTAGCGCCAAAAACGCGCAGGCTGTCATAGCCAAGGCCTAGGGCCACGCTGGCCATGCGTTCATCTTCCGAAATTACAGCATCTGGAAATGCTTCGCGGATTAGCTTTTGCAGAAGCGGCGTTTCTGTCGGCCCGCCCGTTAAAATCACCATGCCGATGTCATGGGGTTGAATACGGGCTTGCGTCAGGCATTCTTGCAATGTTTGCAGCACAGTATGCATATCGGCACCAATGGCGCGGTCAAAATCATCGCGCGTGATGCTGAGGGCCAGATTGTTTTCGGCAAAGCCGAGGTCGGTATCTGTCTGGGTGTCTTGCGTCAGGTTAATTTTGCTGCTCTCAACGGCGGCGAGCAGCTTATGGCCTGGTTCGTGTTCCAGTAGGCCCATGTAGCGGCCAAAATTTTCAGGCGCGTGGCTTTGTTTATATATATCGCGCATTTCATGGCGGAATTTTGGGGTATAGAGAAAATTCACCTTCGACCATTCCGACATATCGTGAAAAGGGCTGACGGGTACGGTCAGGTTCTTCTCGCCATAGGTGGAATGATATCCGAAATGCGGCATAAAAGTGGTCAGGCTCAATTGCTTGTCAAAATCATTCCCGCCGATGCGGATACCACTATTGGCCAAAATATCTTCCTTGCGGTCGGGTTTGGCCGTATGGCTGGCGCAGATTTTAATCAGCGTGAAATCCGATGTACCGCCGCCAATGTCCACGACCAGCGCCAACGTCTCGCGCTTGACTTTTTGCTCATGCGCGAAGGCGGCGGCAATGGGCTCGAACTGGAAAGATATATGTTTGAAACCTGTCTGGCGGGCAATGGCAGACAGTTGTGCTTCTGCAGCGCGGTCCGTTTTGTCGCTACCGTCCACAAAATGCACAGGGCGGCCCATGACAACATGGGTCAAATCCGTATCGCATTGCGCTTCGGCGCGGGCTTTCATCTGGCGGATAAAATCGGCGATGATGGCGTCAAATTTACGGGTTTTGCCGTTTACAACCGTGCTTTGCTGCATCAGGCCTGTGCCCAAAATACGCTTTAAACTGCGCATAAATCGGCCTTCTTCGCCCTCAAAAAACAGTTTTTGTGCGGCGCGGCCTGTGACAGGTTGCGGCAAATGCGGGGCATAAAAAAGCACCGTCGGCAGCGTGGTGTGATGTTCTTCTACGCCGGACAGGAAAATGCGTTCCGCGCTGCCATCGCTTTTGGATTGAGCGAGGGCAAGCGCGGAATTCGATGTTCCAAAATCAATGCCGCAGGTCAGCATAGGAAGCTCCGTTTGCTGCAAGCGGGTGTGACGTCTTAGGCTGATTTCTTCAGCTTGTTATGGTGGCTGACCAGAAATGCAAAGCTCATGATTTTATACGCGAGTTTTGCTGCCAGGAAATCACATCCGTGCATATTGGGTTTGGGGGCCAATTCGTTGACATCGGCGCCGACAAAATGGCCAACCTTGGCCACTTCGCGGATCAATGTCATCGCATCGTCCCAGAAAAGACCGCCCGGTTCCGGCGTGCCGGTCGCGGGGATCAGGCTTGAATCAAAACCGTCGATGTCGAAAGTCACGTAAACGGGTTTGCCTTTGAAGTGTTTCAAGGCTTCTTTCATGTTCCAGTTGGCTTTTTCACGCGCCCAGAAGATTTTGACGCGGCTTTTGTTTTTCTCCAAAAACGGCACTTCTTCTTGCGAAATATTGCGGATACCGAAAGAAATAACTTTCACATTTTTATGGTCCAACACACGACGGATGGCGGCGGCATGGGAATAATGTTCCCCATCATAACCGTCGCGCAAATCAGCATGCGCATCAATGTGCAGAACAACCAGATCTTTGAACTTGTTCGCAAAGGGGCGGATGGCACCTGCGGTGATGGAATGTTCACCGCCGAAAACCATGGGGAATTTTCCGGCCTTCAGTGTTTCTTCAACCATGCCTTCCAATTGCGACAATGCTTTGGGCAAACCCTTGGCAATGCGCGGCGGGTTCATGGTGGCAACGCCGTAGCGGCGGAAAGGTTCGCACCAGAATTCATCGTCAAACAATTCAACTTGATGGCTGGCATCAATCATGGCTTGCGGGCCTTTGGCTGTGCCGCCGCCGTAAGAGACAGAGGTTTCAAGACCGAAGGGGATGATGACGGCTTTGGCATCTTTGGCAACGCCAGCGTCTTTTTTGGAAAGGCCCAAGAAGCCTTTTGTCGAGGGAAGAAATTGCATGGTGGGTCGTCCTTTACTGTTTTTCTGTATCTGTCGCGGCGGCGGGGGCGTATTTGGCCAGCCAGACGGTGCGGCCGCCGCAAGCGGGATTTTCAATGTCGCACAGCATAACCATAAAGCCATGTTTTGCAAGCAGGCTTCTGTATTCTTCAATATCCAGGCTGGCGTGGTGGAAGTCATGGCCTTCCATCTGGCCGTACACGGTACCGGCGGTGGTGCCGGTATTAAACAAAAGATGCCCGTCCGGCTTCAGGTGGGCGGAAAAAACACCAAACATGGTGCGTTGGTCCTCGGCGGGCAGGTGAAAAAAGCTGTCCCAGCCGAGCACGGCATCGAACTTGCGCTCAAGGTTCACGTGGCGCATATCCGCATGCAGCCATTCCTGCGCGGGAAAGCGTACGCGACTTTTCTCCAGCAGTGCTGCGGATAGATCAACCCCTGTGACGTGCCAGCCCTTGTCGATAAAGTAAGCCGCAATGGGATCACCCGCACCACAGCCGAGGTCTAGCACGTGGCCACCCGTCGGCGCCGTGGTGATGATGCGCTCTAGATACGGCGTTTCAAATCCTTTGCGGCCGCGGCTTTCATCGAACCAATCGGCGATGATGTCGTAGAGCGGTGCGGTTTCGGTTTTTTTCGTCATGCGGATACTCCAAATCAAAAGGGTGGCCCCTTGCGGTGGCCACCCTTTCGTTTGTCTGGTGTTACTTACCGTTTTTGAAAAGTTTCGCCCAGTTCTTTTTGGTACGTTTTTTCCAAAAGCCGCGATGGTAAGCATCGGAGGCCAGCAGCGGCAGGACGGAGCCTGCTTCCGCGAAGACCATTTGCTCCAGCGCAACGTCTACTTTACCCCAGCTGCAAGCTTCTTTCAGCGTGGAGGATGAACAGGCGCCGTCACGTACATCCGCAACAGTCATTTGGATCGCGTATTTGTGCATTTCTGCGTCTTTGCCCAGAATTTCAGCGCAAACAACAGTATCTTGCGTGAAGTTTTTCGGCACGCCGCCACCAATCATCAGAAGGCCTGTGGTGCCCGCTGCGATTTTGATGTCGGTCAGTTCGCGGAAATCAGCGACGCTGTCGATGCTCATGTAGCTTTTCGGGTTTTTCACTTGGTGCAGCACCAAGCCAAAACCGGCAGAGCTGTCGGTGAAAGCGGGGCAGAAGATTGGCACGCCATGTTCGTAGCAGGTTTGTACGAGCGAGTTTTTCTTCTTGGCTTTTTTGGTCAGGTATTTACCCATCTCCCAGATAAATTCGCGGGAAGAATAGGGGCGGTGTTCCAAAGAATTCGCAATTTCGAAGATGGTATGGTCAACGGCTTGCAGATCTTCTTCGTCGATGTATGTGTCGTAAATACGGTCGATGTAAAGATCGCGCAGCTCGCGGTCATCTACGGCTTCAGGGGCTTGGTAGTGTTTGAAACCGAGTGCTTCAAAGAAATCCATGTCCACAATGGCAGCACCAGTGGCGACGATCACGTCAACCATGTTGTGTTTGACGAGGTCAACATACAAATCCATGCAACCGCCAGCAGAGGTGGAGCCTGCAATGGTTAGGATGCTGGTCGCGGACTTGTCTTTCAACATGGTGTTGAAGATTTCAGCCGCACGGCCCAGATCGCGCGATGTGAAAGACATATCGCTCATTTGTTTAATGATCGGGCGCGCATCAAAAGATTTGATGTCGATGTGCTTGACGTGCTTGGACAGCAGCTCCGCCTTGCGGTTGTTTTTCGGGTTCGGTTTAACCGATTTCAGGGCTGTTTTGTTTGCAGCGGCCTTCGGCGTGGCTTTCGCCTTCACCTTTTTCAGGGTTTTCATGGTCTTGTCTCTTTCGTGAATGAACGTCTGCGCGCGGGTTTGTTTTTAAGCGATGCAGAACTCTTTTGAATCCGTCGTTTCACTCAAATCTTCGTACATCGACAACAGCGGCGGTGTCAGCACTTGCACAATGTCATGTGCTGCAAAACCGTTAAAGCCGGTGCGCATGGCATTGCCATAGGCACCCAACTGGCCGATCTCGATGTAATCCCCTTCGCCGATATCGCTCGGCAAGTAGAAGGGGCCGGGCATATAGTCGATGCTGTCGCAGGTCGGCCCGTAAAAACGGAACGGCTTCAGCGTCACTTTTTTGCCCTTTGTATGCGGTTTGACAACTGCATACGGCGAACTGCCCGGCGTCGGACGGATGAGACGAACCGGGTAGCGGAAACCCACATGGCCTGCATCAAACAGGCTGCCGTAGGTACCATCGTTAATGTAAAGGACATCGCCTTTACGCAATTCAACTTTGACGAGCACGGAGGTGCATTCGGCGACAAGCGCGCGACCAGGCTCACACCAGAATTCAAAACGCTCCGGGTGCGGCAATTGGGCCAGCCCCTGATCAATCGCGGTTTTGAAAGCGGCCAGCTGTGGCGGCGTCATGTCTGGATAGGCAGATGGAAAGCCGCCGCCGATGTCAATAATATCTACTTGTGTGCGCGGAATGCTGCGCAAAATGTCGCCTACCAATGTCAGCGCGATCATATAGGCTTCGGGGTCCATGGTTTGGGATCCGACATGAAAGCAGATGCCGATTTTTTTGGAAACTTTGCGGGCTGCTTTCAACAGGGCAGGTGCTTCGGATGGCAAACAGCCGAATTTACCGGAGAGCGGTAGCTCCGCTGTAGTGTTCGGTACAGCAAGGCGCAGCAAAAGGTTCAAGTCTTGGCTGCTGCCGGTGACGGCTACAATTTTTTCAAGTTCGGCCATGCTATCGAAAGAAAAGTCGCGCACGCCGTGATCGAAATAGGCGTGTTCAATGGCATGACGGCTTTTGACCGGGTGCATGAAAGCAATATGCGCGCCGGGGCATAGCGAGCTGACCATTTGAATCTCGGTCAGGGATGCTGCGTCGTAATGCTTAATGCCGGCCTCAAACAGGCCGGCGAGCACAAAAGGGTCTGGGTTGGCTTTGACAGCGTAGAGGACTTTACCGGGAAAATTTTGCAAGAACCATTGCGCCGCGCTTTTCAGCGCCGCGGGGCGAAAACATGTTACTGGAACTTCAGGGTGCGTAGCGCGCACCACATCTTCCGGTCCTTGGTAAACGTCCATTGCATGAAACCTCATAAAGGTTGTTCTTGCTTAGAGAGCACCCGCGCCGTCTGCCTGAAATCGAATCGGCCAGCGCGGCCCTCATACTTTCAGGTTATAGGATGATTCGTTTTTTTGTAAAGAATTTTTCCCCCCACGCCAGACGCGCGGCGGTGCTGCGGCTGATCAACCGGGGCCTTTGCTTTTTACACCGCAACCGCAGCCTGCGACGCGTTGCGGCTTCTCGGGGGCTGCATTGGTGTTTGCAGGCAATGGAATAATTTGCAGTGTCTTTGCCGCTTCGGAAACGCGGATGGCCTCTCTGCCCGCTCTCAGCAGCTCTGCGGCGCTTTCCTCGATGTTCACGCCGTGGCGTTCGTTGGCGTCGACGTAATCAATAATTTGAACGTAGCGGATGAAAACAGCTTTCGTCAGAGTCATTTTTTCGCGGTTCTCGTATTCGTTGCCGCCATTCACCATATCGATGCGCAAGCTGTCTTGCACTGCACCATAGGCGCGGATGATGGTTTCAGGTGTAATCATGCCGCCTTGTTCGATCGCTTTTTTCTCTAGCGTGCCAACAACATCCCATGCCCGCAGTTTTGTGCGCAGCGCTGTGTCTACGGGACGTGCTGTGCTTGTGAAGCTATCGATGAGGTCTTGCAGCGGGTCAGGTGTCATGCCTTTGCCGAAAACAAGAGCTTTGGCCGTCTCTGTATTTGTTTTGGCCTCTTCCACCAATGCAGCGCGGCTTTCCTCGGTGCCGTTCAGGTAAGCAAGCGCCGTGGTCAGGCGTGTTGTGGTCAGGCGTTCTTTGTCTGTAATGTCCAGATAAAGGGCGCGGGCATCGTCATGCGAAAGTTTGCGGAAGTTTTCAACACCCACGCTGTCGATATGTGTTTTCAACGCGGTGAGGGCTGGCACGGAATAATGCACATAGTCGTGGGGTGTATTGGCGGTGCGCCAGTTCATGGTGGCATCCAGCACAGCAGTTGAATGACCTTGGCGGATCATGTCACCAAGTGCTGCAACATCGGCCAGTGTTTCTGCACCGTTCAATTGGCTGACGGCAGATATCCCTGTGGGCGATGTTGCCAGTGCTTTGAAATCACGAATGTCGAGCGTATCAAGCGTGGCGTAATGTGCATCCGTCAGGCTGTAGCGGCTGTCCAGGCAATGCCAGCCTTCGTGGGTATTACCGAATTCTGTTTTCTGGCTATAGGTCATGCCGGGAATGGTGAAAGGCACAGCATGGTCGGACATAGGTACAATCAGGCACGGACGCGCTTCTTCACCAGCTTTGTTCGGATACGCAGAAGCTGTTTGTGTATAGGTGTTGATACCCACGGCAGATGTATAGCTATCGGCCATGTGGCTGGCTGCCCGCATGATGACATCAAACGGTACGACGCGCTCTGATGTATCTGTATAAACATCGGCCATGACGGCAGCGGCCAGTGGAATGCCGAGCGCAATGGCGACATCGGTATGGGTTGGATCCAACACCACAATTGTATTGTGACGTGATGTATCGCGGGTTTTCAGGTATTGGCGCAGATGTGTTTCCAAGCTGTCCAGTTCTTGTGAATAGCCGGTTTCTGCCATCGGTAGCAGCGATTTGTAACGGCTGCGTGCTTCTGCCAGCAAAATGCGGCGCACTTCCATGCGGCGCAGGCTGTCTTGCTCTTGTACCAGCGCTTCTTGTGTCTTGGGTGGTGAGGTGACAACTTCAATGCGATTGCCCGTATCGACGGGCGATGAAGTCGGCGTCTGGCCACGCAATGCGGTTGTGGTACAGCCCGCCATCAGCGTGAAACTTAGGACCAATGTGCCAAAACGGCCGTGCATCGCTTTGTGAAAAGCGTTTTGCAAATAGGTCGGACGTTTGCGGTCATTTTTTGCCATGCTGCAACTTCGCGTAATAATAGAATCAATTGAGTGCGGTATTTTGTAATATAGTACCATTTGTTAACATATTATTAAAGCATTTTGTGCGCACATAATAGATAGTGCCGCATAGGGGGTATTTTACTTAAAAAAGACTTGAAAAATCCGTCTTTTCCAATAAGATGCGCCCGAACCGCGGCGGCCATAAGGTCTGCCGTTCAAAAAAAGCATATTATACAAGGCGGCGACACGTATGACATCCAAGCTCAGAAACATTGCAATTATTGCGCACGTTGACCACGGCAAAACCACGCTGGTCGATCAACTGCTGCGCCAAGCGGGCCAGTTCCGCGACAACCAACACGTGGCAGAACGTGTCATGGACAGCAATGATCTGGAACGTGAACGCGGCATTACCATTTTGGCTAAAGTAACCTCTGTTATGTGGAATGATATCCGCATCAATATCGTGGATACCCCGGGCCACGCCGATTTCGGTGGCGAGGTTGAGCGTATTTTATCCATGGTCGATGGCGTGGTTGTTCTGGTGGATGCGGCCGAAGGCCCGCTGCCACAAACCAAATTCGTTTCCGGCAAAGCCTTGAAGCTGGGCCTGAAGCCGATTGTGGTCATCAACAAAGTTGACCGTCCCGATGCGCGCTCCGACGAAGTTCATGAAGAAGTTTTCGATCTGTTCGCGGCCCTTGAAGCCACAGACGAACAGCTGGACTTCCCTGTACTCTACGCATCCGGCCGTGACGGTTGGGCTGCGACAACGCTTGAAGCCGAACGTGTGGACATGAAGCCTTTGTTCGACCTGATCTGCGACTATGTACCGGCGCCAACCGTTGAAAAAGACAAACCGTTCTCCATGCTGGTCACGCTGATTGAAAACAACCCCTATTTGGGTCGTTTGGTGACGGGCCGTATCATGTCGGGTTCCGTGAAAATGAACCAGCCTGTAAAAGGTATTGATCTGCAAAACAACGCTGTAGAATCTTCGCGCGTCACCAAAATCCTCGCCTTCCGCGGGATTGATCGTGTGCCGTTGGATGAAGCCAGCGCAGGCGACATCGTCTCTGTCGCGGGTATGACGGAAACAACCGTTGCAAATACAGTTTGTGATCCTTCGATCAACGAAGCACTGCCGGCACAGCCGATTGACCCACCCACGATTTCCATGTCTTTCTCCGTCAACGACGGCCCGTTTGCGGGTAAAGAAGGTAAAAAAGTAACATCACGCATGATCCGCGATCGTTTGTTCCGCGAAGCGGAAACCAACGTGGCGATGAAAGTAAAAGATGGCCAGACGTCCGAGACGTTTGAAGTCTTTGGTCG
>JBGTNC010000168.1:0-11923 GCA_041743265.1 Alphaproteobacteria bacterium
GAAAGCGTCATGGGGGTTGTGATATGCGCCAGACGTTCTTCCAGCACGCGTACCGTTTCAATCACATCAAACTGTTGACGTGAGCAAGACGGGCAGGAAATAACATTCACGCCACGATGCCGCAGCCCCATGGATTTGAGAATATCAAACCCGACCTTCACTTCTTCCACAGGATCCGCCGTTAACGACACGCGAATGGTATCACCAATACCAGCCCACAGCAGACTGCCAATACCGATGGATGATTTGATTGTACCTGTACGCAGGCCACCGGCCTCCGTCACGCCCACATGCAACGGATAATCACAAGCATCGGCCAATTGCTGATAGGCGGCGACCGCCAAAAATACATCTGATGCCTTGCAAGATATTTTAAAGTTAAAAAAGTCGTGATCTTCCAAAATTTGAATGTGCCGCAGGGCAGATTGCACCATGGCTTCAGGGCACGGCTCGCCAAACTGTTCCAGCAAGTCTTTTTCAAGGGAGCCTGCATTCACGCCGATGCGGATAGAACAGTTATGATCTTTCGCCGCCTGCACCACTTCGCGCACGCGCTCGTTTGAACCGATATTACCGGGATTAATACGCAGGCAAGCAGCACCTGCCGCAGCCGCTTCCAACGCGCGCTTATAATGAAAGTGAATATCTGCAACGATGGGTACAGATACCTGCTTAACAATATCTTTCAGTGCCGCCGTGGAAGCTTCATCCGGACAGGATACGCGCACAATATCAACGCCCGCTTTTTCGGATGCCTGAATTTGCGCAACCGTTGCCGCTACATCCGGCGTTGGTGTATTGGTCATGGTTTGCACCGTGATCGGCGCATCGCCACCCACTGGTACTTTTCCCACGAAAATCTGGCGTGATTTACGCCGATGGATTTGCCGATACGGCCTGATCTCAGTTGACATTGTTACACCTCTACAAGCGCCGCGCGGTGATTAATCGCGCACACGAATTCTTTTCTTTTGCAATTCACCAGGCTCCAGCTCAACACCACGCAAGATCTCGCCAGACCTGCCAATGCGCTGAACTTTATTGCCATCCACAAAGATATTCAAACCGCCAGCATTGGAAGTGACCAGCGTCATGCCTTTTTGGTCGGGCACAAAAAACTGCTCGCCGGGGTTCATGACTTTTTTGTAAATCACCTTATTGCTGCCGTCTGTAATCTGGACCCAGCTTTTCTCATTCGCTTCCAACATCACACGGCTTTTACCCCGTTTAACGTTGATAACAGGCACACGCGGCGTAGGCACAACATTTGTCGCCACCACAGGCGGCACCATCACCGTTGTTGTCGGCTTTACAGCCACCGTCACTGGCTCCGCCGCACTGGTCGTTACTGCGGACGTGGCATCGGATGGCGGTGTCGCCGCTGCTGATGCTATATCTGATGGCACAGTACCGGCAATGGTTCCCGCATCCGTGGGCGTATCAGATATCAATGGCGCAATGTCAGCCTGCGTTGGCATACCGGAAGATGTACCAACAACAGGCGCTGGCGGAACATTACTCGCCATCTCAATCTCGCTTTCTCCGTCGGAGAAAATGGACCAGATTACAAAAACAAGAATAACAGCCAAAGCCGCCACCCCGATAATCATCGGACTTGGCAATTTATCTTCAGAAATATCGGGCGGGATTTTAAGTTCGGTCTTTGCCGCTTCTTCGCCTGCATGCTCGTCTTTGAAGCGCTGCACCACTTCAACTGCATCCAGCTTCACAAATTCGGCATAGCTGCGGACAAAGCCTACGGCATAGGTCATGCCCGGCAATTGATCGATACGATCATCCTCGATCGAGCGTAACTGCGTCACGCGCACGTTGATATTGGCCGAAATGTCTTCCAATGACAGTTTCATTTCTTCACGGGCGCGGCGCAGCGTTTTACCAACACTGTGCTTTTTCACAACCTCTGCCTCTATCGCTGTATCCGTTTGCTCGGGCACAGGTTTTTGCGTTGCGGGGCCATTTTGTGGTTTATTACCCTCTGCTTTGCGCTGCGTTTTTTTGGATTTGTGCGGCTTTTCTTCCGTCATGATCCTATCCTTTTTAATTGTTCGGTGTGATGATAACGCTATGATCCCGCGCAAAAGAAATGAGCCTTTCACGGAGCGAATGTTCACGCGACGTCATCAAGTGTTCCAGGTACGGCACCAGCCTACGTGTATCAAGGCTTGGTACCATCAACTTTAGTGATTCAACAGATTGCGCAGGCGCTGACAACGTTTGAAAGCCCAGCGCAATCAGCACCATGGCTTCCAGCGGCTGTCCCGCCATTTCGCCACAAACGCTGACCGGTACATTGGCAGCCTTGCATTGGTCTGCAATTGTTTTCAGTACTTTCAGCATCGCTGGCGATAGGGCATCGTAACGGTTGCGGATGGCATCGTTACTACGGTCTGCCGCAAACAAATACTGCATCAGGTCATTGGTGCCGACCGAAATGAAATCCACCGTCTTCAACAGTTGATCCATCTGCCAGAGCAAGGCAGGCACTTCCAGCATCAAACCCAGTTCGATTTTTTCCGGCACGGGCAGTCCGTTTTCACGCGCACGTTTCTTTTCCATCTCCAAAAATTCACGTGCACGGTCAAATTCGGCCACTTCGGTCACGAAGGGCAGCATGATTTTTAAATCACGCCCGCGCGAGCCACGGATAAACGCACGCAGCTGCGTACGCAGAACCGCAGGACGATCCATACCGATACGCACGGCCCGCCAACCCATCGCGGGGTTTTCTTCATCCGGCGCTTTGAAATACGGCAAAGGTTTGTCACCGCCAATATCGAGCGTGCGAAACACAACAGGTTTGCCGTCCAGCTTATCCATGATCTTGGCGTAAAGTTCCGCCTGATGCACAACCAGCGGATATTTCTGCAAAGCCATAAAGGATAACTCTGTCCTGAAAAGCCCCACGCCCTCGGCACCGACGGCATTGACTGAATCAATTTCATTCATCAATCCCGCATTCATCATCACCGCGACCGGAATACCATCTTTGGTCACAGATTGCTGATGCACCTGTTTACGGTACAACGTTGTGCGGCGGCGGCGGGCATCAATGCTACGGTTATACAATTCCTGTACGTATTCGGACGGATTGATATAGACCATGCCATGGTCACCATCAACAATCGCCAGATCACCCGCATTGATCAGGTTCAGAATATCGTCGCACTGACCCACAATCGGAATGCCCAGCGCACGCGCCACAATGGCTACGTGATTAGAAGAGCTTCCTTTTTCAAGGATCACACCCTTCAGGCGTTTATGATCGTAATCCAGCAAAGCCGCAGGGCCCATGGTGCGTGCTGCCAGAATAATATTCTCCGGCAAAACGCTTTCATGCGCTGTCGTCATAGTTGTGTTTGCTTTTTCCAGCTTGGATAAATGGCTCATCAATCGATTGCTGAGATCTTCCAGATCCTGCAACCGTTCGCGAATGTAGCTATCGCTGATCTGCATCATGCGGGCGCGGGTTTCGTTTTGCACACGCTGCACAGCCGCTTCGGCAGATAAACCTTTTTCAATCGCGGCTTCAATACGTGCTAGCCAGCCACGGTCACGCGCGAACATCTGATAGGCTTCCAGAATATCGCGGCTTTCCGTGCCTGTCAGCGCGGCATTGCGGTTCAGCATCCGGTCAATCGCATCATGCATATTGCCAAGCGCTTCTTGCAATCGGCGTTTTTCGCCCTTGGCATCATCCACTACAATGTTGTGAAGGCCAATACCCGGTTCATACAGCACAACCGTGCCAATTGCCAAGCCGCGTCCCATGCTGACGCCTTCAACATGGTTCGGGTTTTCACCTGATGCACTGCCTGCATTCATTTCGCTACGCGACAACAAGCCACCTGCGACAATCAGCTCGGCCAATACCATGGCAACAGTTTGCAAAATATCGATAACTTCTTCGCCATAGGCACGCTGCAAACGGTTTTGCAGGACCAGTACGCCGCGCACATGGCCGCCGCGTAAAATCGGCACACCACAAAACGCGCGATAATCCGCCCCGCCCGTTTCAGGCCGCAGCGAAAATTGCGGATGGGACGTCATATCCGACATCACCAGTGGCGCAGCACTGGCGGCCACATCGCCGATAAACCCATCCCCCACGCGCAGCTTGGCGGCATGGGCAACATCTGCAGGCAAACCAACGGTTGAATAAAGCTCCAGTGTTTCACCGGCGCGCAAGATAAAGCAGGAGCACACATCGGCCCTGATTTCTTTGGCGATCATACGCACAATACGGTCGAGTTTTTGTTCCGGCGGCACGTCTTCTGCCATCACGTCGCGCAGGCTGCACATCATGCGGCGCGGTGCGGCCAGCGCCATTTGCGCGTCGACAAATTCGGACGAAGCTTTATCGCGCATCTGCGGCGTAGATCCGGCCCCTGTCGGCCAGTTATGCGGATCTGCGGCGGAGGTCATTATTCCGAAACAGCCTCCCGGTCCAGCCCATAGGCGGTGTGCAAGGAGCGCACGGCAAGTTCCGTGTAGTCTTCAAGGATCAAAACGCTGACCTTGATTTCAGATGTTGTAATCACCTGAATGTTGATGCCTTTTTCAGCCAGTGTTTTAAACATCTTGGATGCAACACCTGCGTAAGAGCGCATACCGATACCAATGATAGAAATCTTGGCAACATCCGCACTTGATTCAAACTGCACGCCATCCAGTTCCTTGATGGATTCTTTCAACACCTGAATGGTCTTCGGCAAATCCGCGCGCGGTACGGTAAAGGTCAGATCTGTTTTTTCACCGCCCGGCGATACGTTCTGTACGATCATATCCACGTTCACGGCAGCATCTGCCAAGGGGCCAAAAATTTTGGCGGCAACGCCGGGTACGTCCGGCAGGCTGCGCAGCGTTACTTTGGCCTCATCACGGCTATGCGTGACGCCACTGACAACTTCCTGTTCCACGATATTCTCCTCATCTTCCACCAGAGTGCCGGGCAGGTCGCTGCCCAACGCTGTTTCAAAACTTGATAAAACCTGTACAGGCACTTTTTCTTTCATCGCCAGCTCGACCGAGCGTGTTTGCAAAACCTTCGCGCCGCCCGATGCCATTTCCAGCATTTCTTCGTATGAAATACGGTTGATTTTACGGGCATGACTGACAATGCGCGGATCAGCGGTATAAACGCCGTCCACATCTGTGTAAATATCGCAACGCTCTGCTTTCAACGCGGCGGCGACAGCCACGGCGGATGTATCGGAGCCGCCACGGCCCAGTGTCGCAATACGGCCATCAGGTGCCAAACCTTGGAAGCCTGCAATCACGGCCACTTCACCTTTATCCAGGCTTTCGCGCAGCATACCTGTTTCCACACCACGGATACGCGCCTTGGCATGTACTTCATTGGTCATGATCGGCACTTGCCAGCCCTGCCACGAGCGTGCTGGCACGCCGCGCTTGTGCAGCGCGAGCGCGAGCAGGCCAGACGTCACCTGCTCCCCCGATGAAACGATCGCGTCATATTCGCGTGGATCATAAATTTCGCTGATCTCGGTGCAGTAAGAAACCAACTGGTTCGTCACGCCCGTCATGGCAGACACCACGACTGCGACTTTATGCCCGCGCTTGATTTCCGCTGCGACTTTATTCGCGACGTTTTCAATGGCTGGAACATTGGCGACCGAAGTGCCGCCGAATTTTAAAACAAGTAAACTCATGGAGACATGCCTTTTTGGAACGACTTGCAGGCAAAATACGGGGGACGGCCAGAATTCTCAAGCCATCTACCCCGATGTTGATCACAACGCCGTTGCTATTCCGACCAGAATACCCCGAAGGGGGGGTGATTCCGAAGACTCTTTTTGCTGATTTTATTAAATATTTCCATGTTTTTGGGCTGTTTTAAGTGCTATCCAGAAAAGGTACCCGCTGAACAGCATGAAAGGCACACGAATATGGCAAACATTACCGTAGTTGGCTCCCAATGGGGCGATGAAGGAAAAGGCAAAATCGTTGACTGGTTGGCGGCAGAAGCCGACCTCGTTGTGCGTTTTCAAGGTGGTCATAATGCAGGTCACACGCTTGTCATCGGCGAAAAGGTTTACAAACTGCACCTCCTGCCCTCCGGCGTTGTGCGCGGCAAACTGTCGATCATCGGCAATGGCGTGGTCGTCGACCCCCGTGCCCTTTTGGAGGAAATCGCCCGTCTGAAAGAACAAGGCGTGCATATCACACCCGATAACCTGCTCATCTCCGAACACGCACCGATCATCTTGCCGCTGCACAGCGCGCTCGATCAGGCATCCGAGCTGGCACGCGGTAAAAACAAAATCGGCACCACAGGTCGCGGCATTGGCCCGGCCTACGAAGACCAGACGGGCCGTCGTGGTTTGCGCATGTGTGATCTGGCGCATCCCGATACGCTGCCGGAAAAGCTGGAGAAAATGGTGTCCTACCACAACGCTGCCCTGCGCGGTTTGGGCGCGGAAGAATTGAAAGTGGATGATTACATTCCGCTGTTGAATGAACTGGCCGCTAAATTGCTCCCCTTCATTGGCCCCTGCTGGAAAGTGCTGGATGAAGCACGTGCCGCTGGCAAAACGATTTTGTTTGAAGGCGCACAAGGTGTGATGCTGGATGTCGACCATGGCACCTACCCCTTCGTCACATCGTCCAATACCTCTGCTGCACAAGCAGCACTGGGCACAGGCGTTGGCCCTGACCAATTGGGTTTTGTGCTGGGCATTACCAAAGCCTATACCACCCGCGTTGGCTCCGGCCCCTTCCCGACTGAATTGTTTGATGCAGACGGTGAAACACTGGGCGCACGCGGGCACGAATTTGGCACCACCACAGGCCGTAAACGCCGTTGTGGTTGGTTTGATGCTGTACAAGTTCGCCAAGCCGTCAAAGTTGCCGGTATTCAGGGCATTGCACTGATGAAGCTGGATGTGATGGACACGCTGGCCGAAATTAAAATCTGCACAAGCTATAAAGCAGATGGCAAAACCTATGACTACATCCCTGCGTCACAAGATTTGCAAGCCAAGCTGGAACCCGTCTATGAAACCATGGCGGGATGGCAGACCGAGCTTGCAGGCGTTCGCAAGTTTGAAGACCTGCCGGAAAATGCCCGCGCCTATATCCGCCGTTTGGAAGAACTGATCGGCGTACCTGCCGCCGTTATTTCAACCAGCCCGCAACGCGAAGACACGATCCGTATGATCGACCTTTTTGCGCAAGATGCGGTATGTGTCGCGAAAAAGACGAAGGCTGCCTAACCGCCGAACTGGTTCAAAATATACCCAAGCACCAGCACCTGCGGCACAGTGATGAGCGGCAGGAACAGTGAAATTTTCCATGACTTGGTTGTTTCGCGCAGCACCATGATTTCGGTGTAATCTGTCGCAACGCCTGCCATCAGGAAGGTGAAGCCGTTACCCGCAGCACCTGCGCGCGTAATAATATCTGCGGCAATCGGTGTTGCCCCTTCGGAACAGACTTCGATGATGGTGGCCGCCAGCAGCGTGACGCCAAGGCCGATCAACGACGGGCCGAACCATGTCGAGAACATATCCGGCGACATCACCACCCGCAGCACAGAAGCAATAATCACGCCCAAAAACAGCCATCGCAAAATCATGCGTGATTCCATGAAGCCTGTTTTTAGCGTGTCGTAGAAAAAGCGCGGCGTCCATTTAACGCTGGCAAGCCCCTTCTTCGCCTCGGGTAAAAAACGAAAGCCTTCGGTGACAGGCGCGGTATTCGGATTTTCCGGCAAGACACCGCGCACCACAAGCTGGTCAAAAATAATCCCTGTGATAATCGCAATCACTGCCGACAGCGCGATGAAGATCAGCGTCAGCTTCAGGCCGATCAACGACACCAAAATCAATGTCAGCGAAAATGAATTCCACGGGCTTGCGATGAGAAAGGCCATCAACTGGCCCACGGTGACACCGCGTTCATACAGCTTGGCCCCCACCATCAAAATACCGTGGCTGCAAAGATCCAGCAAAACACCCGCAAGCGTTGCACGGAATATACCCTGAATGCCGCGACCGGAGCCCATCATGCTCATGATAAAATCACGCGGCACACGACTGAGGAAGCCCATCGCCACAATCCCCATCACCACGCCCAGAAACATCATGTTCATGAGTTCAAAGATCGCTGCGGTGAAATGGTGTGCGAGGTTTGGCCCGTCATGCTGGGCCGCAAACAGGTAGAAATACAGGTAACCTATTGAAATAACAACCAAACCACCCCAAAAAAGATAATCTGTGCGGGGTTTTGCGCTCTCCCCCGTGTCACAACAGGAAGGCATTGTTTTTTTCGCCGGTTCTGTATGGCACGAAGGCTTGTCTGACAAGGGTTTCTCCCGTTTTTCGGGCTTGACCTATTTTCATAAATTTGTTAAGGTCTGCCCAGTTTAATTTGAACCAAATCGGCTTTAAGCCGTTTGTTATTAAGACCAATATAATGCGGTCACATAGGGATGCCAGTGAAATGCCAGTTAAAACTCGGCACCACATCATAATTCTTCAAAAAGCGCTCAAAACCGCGGCAATTTTCGCCGTGGCGACTTTCTTGAACCTTCACGCCGCCCATGCGCAGGCGGGGTATGAGAAAGCAAGCCTGCGCTATGAAGTGCAAGAGCCTGAAAAACTGGGCCTGACGTATGATGTCTATGCGGGTGGCTTCAAAGCACTTGCCGCGACATTGGATATGGACCTGGATCAAAAAGCCTATGACATGGCATTGACCGCCAGCACACAAGGTATGATCGGCGGATTGTTTCCGTGGGCCGCTACATATAAAACATCTGGCCATGCCGAAGAAGGCGCACCCGTGCCGACCATGCATACATCGCGTAGCAGCTGGAAAGAAGACGAGAAAATCATCGAAATGCGCTATGGCCCGCAAGGCAAGTTGTTAAAGACCACAACACAAGAAGACAATAAAACAAGCGTTAAAAGCGACTTTGACCCGAAGCTGACCAAGAATGCGGTCGATATGCTCACAGGCATTTTGCAAATTTTCCAGCAAACAGGCATGACAGAAAAATGCGAAGGCTCCTTCCCCGTTTTTGATGGCAAACGTCGTTTTGATATCACCCTGCAAGATGCAGGCGTGGAGCATTTCGAGAAATCCAGATACTCATCCTTCACTGGCGATGCCCTGCGCTGTACGATTAAGGTCAAACCTGTCGCCGGCTTTAGAAAAAAAGACGAGAAGCGCGGCTGGCTCGCCATACAGGCACATACCGAAGAGCGCAAAAAACCACCCACAATCTGGCTGGGCAAACTGAATGCAACGGGCCCGATGGTCCCTGTCCGCATGGAAATTGCCAGCAGCTACGGCACCGTGATTGCCCACCTGACCGGCACAACCAAGAAATAAGCAGCCGGATAAACCCTTTAAAATCAGCTATAAAAAAGCCGTTTTTGATACGGAGCGGATTGTTGTAACCTCCTGCAACAAACTGTGAATTGATGCATGATTCCGCGTCTGCTTGATTGAAGCTGCAAAGAGGATACCAAACGCATGTCGAAAAAAATCGCCTGTATTATTCTGGCCGCCGGTCGTGGCACGCGCATGAAATCTGCGCTGGCAAAACCGTTGCACCCCTTGGCGGGCCGCGCGATGGTTCAGCATGTCATCGCCGCTGCCGAAGGGTTGGAGCCTGAAAAAATCATCGTTGTGATCGGCCCCGATATGCAAGATATGGCAGAAGCCGTCAAGCCACACGCAACCGCCATCCAGTCTGTCGCCAACGGCACAGGCGGTGCGGCACTGGCTGCCCGCGATTCCTTAAAAGATTTTGACGGCGATGTACTGATTGTTTTCGGTGATACACCGCTGGTAACAACAACCACCCTGCAACGCATGGTGGATATCCGCCGCCAGTTTCCGGCGATTGGCCTGACCTTCTCCGGCATGACCCCGGCCGATGCAGGCCGTTATGGCCGCATGGTTTTGGATGATGACGGCACCTTGAAAAAGATCGTGGAATTCAAAGACGCAACCACTGCCGAAAAAGCTATTACGCTTTGCAACGGCGGCATTGTCGCGGCAGACGGCGCAAAGCTGTTTGACTGGCTGTCACAAGTGGGCAATGACAATGCGCAGGGTGAATATTACCTGACAGACCTGCCCCCAATTGCCCGCAAAGATAACCGCCAAACGCATGTGGTCGACGTCGACCCGCAAGAACTTGCCGGTGCCAATACCCGTGTGGAACTTGCCGATTTGGAACGCGCCTTACAACAACGCCTGCGCCGCCTGCACATGCTGAACGGCGCGACGTTGACAGACCCCGACTCTGTCTTTTTCAGCTTTGATACCGTCATCGGCCAAGACGTCACCATCGGCCCGAATGTGGTTTTTGGCACAGGTGTAACCATTGCAGATAACGTCACCATCCATGCCTTCAGCCATATCGAAGGCGCAAAAATCGCCAGTGGCGCCGCTATCGGTCCCTTCGCACGTCTGCGCCCCGGTTCACACATTGGCGAAGATGCCAAGGTTGGCAATTTTGTTGAAACCAAAAACGCGCATCTTGGCAAAGGCGCCAAGGCCAGCCACCTGACGTATCTGGGCGATGCCGACATCGGCGATAATGCAAATATCGGTGCTGGCACCATTACCTGCAATTACGATGGCTTCATGAAATACAAAACAACCATCGGCAATGATGCTTTCATCGGCTCCAACACCGCCCTCGTCGCCCCCGTCACGGTGGGTAATGGCGCAGTGGTCGGCGCTGGCAGCACGATTACGGCCGATGTGCCCGACAACGCGCTTGGCATCACCCGCGCCCCGCAAATCACCAAAGAAGGCTGGGCCCCCGAATTTCGCCAGAAAAAGATGAAAGAAAAGGCGAAGAAGAAATGAGCACGCTCGCTTACTTTGATGAAATAAAGCAGCCGTGGCTTAAAATTTCTACCCCTGTGGTGGCCGCAGTTGATTGCCTCTATCGCAATATAGAAGACAACGCCGTTTTCGGCATTGACTCTATATACTGGATCGCCACTACATTGTGGATTTTAGCGGGTTCAATATATTTACTGACTCTTGCTGTGAAAGCCAAAATCGCAAAAAGAAAAAACGAGGCACGGATATATCTCTACTTCCTTATTGCCATCGTACTTTTTATCACCCTAACACCACAACCAGATAGCTTCCTCTACTAAGTCTGAGACATTAAAACAAGCCCCATTAAACAAGGACAATAAACCATGTGCGGTATCGTAGGCATTTTGAGCAAAGACAAAGACGTCGCCCCTATTCTGGTGGACGGCCTCAAGCGTCTGGAATATCGCGGTTATGACAGCGCGGGCATTGCCACCTTGCAAAACGGCAAGCTGGACCGTCGCCGTGCCGAAGGTAAGTTGATTAACTTGGCCGAGAAACTGAAAAAAGAACCGCTCGGCGGCAGCATTGGCATTGGCCATACGCGCTGGGCCACACATGGCCAAGCGGTTGAAAAAAATGCGCACCCGCATATCACCGAAGATGTGGCGGTCGTCCACAACGGCATTATCGAGAATTATCAGGAATTGAAGGCCGAGCTAGAAGAATCCCAGTTCCGTTTTGAATCCGATACAGATACAGAAGTCATCGCCCATCTCGTCACGTTTTACCTGCGCCAAGGCAAAACACCACAGATCGCGGTTGATGAATCACTGAAACGCCTGCGCGGCGCATTTTCTCTGGCCATGATTTTTACAGGTCAGGATAACTTGATGATCGGCGCGCGTTTTGGTACGCCGCTGGCCGTTGGCTACGGCAAAGGCGAGATGTTTTTGGCATCCGATTCCTACGCCCTCGCCCCACTGACTGATAAAATCTGTTTCTTGGAAGACGGCGACCGTATTGAAGTCAGCCGCGAAGGTGCCACCATCCGCGATGTGAGCGGCAAGGAAATCAAACGCGAAATCCGCGTCAC
>JBGTNC010000169.1:0-1562 GCA_041743265.1 Alphaproteobacteria bacterium
GTGTACTAATCTCGCCCAGATTTTTAAAACCGAGACGCATCAAAATAACCGTACCATTTTCCCCAGAAACATCACGCACGATGTTTCTGCGTCCTTCGATGCCAAACGTAAAGCATTCATCCGTATACAAAACGCCAAGAGAGGCACGGCGCAAACCGGGCTCTTGTCCTAAATCGACAAGGCTATAGGCATTCAACGTCCAGTTCGGCGTCAAACGATAACCACCGTCCAGCTGTAATTGTTCCCGAGATTCAGTGAAGCCCGTGCCTGCGACACTATCAATGTACATATAGCCAACATTCACGCTGATATCATCATTACCGGCACTTGCCTGCAATTCATGCCGGCGCATGGAAAGACTGCGGTTATCCAGCTGAAAGCGGTAATCTGCGCTCAGGTACTTGGACAACCCCAAATTGATCTGACCCACAACATCCGATGAACTATCTTCAAGGCCTGACCCTTGCGGGAAAACATTGTCTTCGTCAAACCGATAGCTCTGCCCCAGAAAAACCTTACCGAAGCGGCCATTGTCGCCATAAAGACCCGCCTTCATGCCATAGGTCATGCGCGCACCATCTTCTTGACGATCAATCCCGGGAAAACGGTTGTTGGCAAAAAGATTGCTGCTATCCAGTTGAATATCGATGCTGTCTTCGTTTGGAATACCGTTGTCGTTTTCATCTACCTGCGGGCTGATACTGCCGCCGAACATAGGCTCTATCACCAGTTGTCCCTTGGGCACACGTTTGACCATCGGATAGCTGGCCATCACGCCTGCTGTTGCGGTCGCACGGCCCTGATTTGAATCTGGATCCAGACCCGGATTTGTAATAGCCGCGCTGCGGTCATTCAAAGAATAGAAATCGCCCCGTGCTGTCATATGCGTGCGTGTCACCAAGCCCACGGGAAAAATATCGCGGCGTTCCCAGCCAATATCGGCTGTTGCGCGTTGTACATCTTGCGCATTCTCGTTACGCAATAAAGACAAGGTTGATACACCCGCCGTCCAACGCCCGCCCAGTAAGCTATCCGGCTCGCCGATCATCCGGTGTTCCATCCGCGGCAAAATATCCGGCTGCTCGGGCCTTAACCCCAAACGAATGTCTTGAAAGTTCAGCGCACTGATGCGTGAATAATTCCGGCCTGAAAAACGCTCGGCATAAACTTCGCTTTCAAGTACGTTCTCGCCTGAAAGATCATACAGGCGCAAATAACCTTTGTCCGTCACACGCTCGGCATCAAAGCCTGCACGCCACTTATCGTTAATGTCATACAAGCCATTGGCAAAAACATGGCCGCGCCAACGATCAGCACTTGTGGTGCCGTCTTGTTCCAACCTGTCAGATTGCACGCCGCTGGCATCAATCTGCAAGCGGCCTTCTTCAAAACGCTGGCGCCATTGCGCTTGCGTCAGAACACCTGCGCGGGTTGTGGGGCGCACATGCAATGTCGCGTCCATATTCGGCGCGATATCACCAAAGTAATAACCACCTTCGGCATAGGTACCTACATCATCCGTCCAGCCAAAACGCGGGCGTAAAAAGCCACTTTTACGCTTC
>JBGTNC010000170.1:0-8897 GCA_041743265.1 Alphaproteobacteria bacterium
AGTGACCTGCGTCAGGAAATTGTGCCCAAGGCACCTGTGAATATCAAAAAATAAAAAGGTGGCTTGATGCCACCTCTACCCTGCGCGCTTTTCATACGAAAGGCGCTTAACCGGGCTTGTTCAAAAATGCTGGCCCCAGAATAACAATGAACAGGGCTGGCAGAAAAAACAAAATCATCGGTACAGTCAGTTTTGGTGGCAGGGCTGCTGCTTTTTGTTCCGCATTGGCCATACGTGTATCGCGCGATTCATCCGCCAAGACACGCAGCGCCTTGGAGACGGATGTACCATACTGCTCCGCTTGCATCATCGCCGTTGCAAAAGATCTGGCAGGGCCGGACCCCACACGCGTGGCAAACCCTTGAAAGGCGGCCTTACGGTCATTCAAAAGCCCCAGCTCCGCACTTAAAATACCCAGCTCTTCGGCAAGGGATTCCGAATGATCCGATACCGTTTCGGCAATGCGGTTAATGGCCGCTTCAATACCAATACCGCCCTGCACACAAATCAGCATCATGTCCAACGAGTCTGGGAAAGACAACGAGATTTCAAGCTGGCGTTTATCCGCCGTGTTCTTAATCAAAATGCGCGGCAGAAAAAAGCCAAATACCGCAAGCCCCGTCAAAGACATGGAGATAACGCCCTTGGTAATCTCTTTATCTACGGACGAGAAGAACATCATCCCCAGCGCCACAAAGAGCACAGGCAAAATAATGCGCGCCAATAAATACGTAATGGGTGCCGCAGGGCTTCGAATGCCGGCTTGCAACAATTGGTTCCGCGCCGCTGTACTGGTCTCCCCCGCGATACGCTGCAGGCGATAGAATAAGGTGATCGACTTCGACGCCGATACATCTTTTTTCTTGCCGCGCTGGTTCACTTGTTCAACGGTTTGTTCAAACAGCGCTTTGCGTTTCTTCTCAATCACTGAACGATAACGCTCTTTTTTCTCGGAACGCAAAATTAAAGGCAAGGCAAAAGCCGCAAACGAGATTGCCGCTGTCAGCGCACTGACAATCACGATAATCACATTTTTGTTTAAACCATCCATATTGCTATACCTTGAAATTGATCATGGTGCGCATAATCAGAATGCCGCACAGCATCCAAAAAACAGCACCCGACAGCAAAAGATTACCCGTTGGGGAATGAAACAGAATACTGACATAAGGCTCATTCACGGCATAAAGACCAGATGCTACCAAAATCGGCAAAGCCGCAATAATCGCGGCCGATGCTTTTGCTTCCGATGACAAGGCTTTCACCTTCCGCTTCAAGCGAAAGCGCGCACGGATCACGGAGGACAGGTTTGACAAAACCTCGCTGAGCGATGAGCCCGTCTCGCTCTGGATCTGAAGCGCCGTTGCAAACATATGTGCTTCCGGCAACGGAATACGCCCTGCCATTTCAAGTGCTGCCTGTCCAAGCGGCACACCAATTTTCTGGTTTTCGTAGATGCGCATCATTTCATCGCGCAAGGGGCCTTCAAATTCACGCGCGACCATGGCAATGGCCTCACTAATCGGCATACCGGCTTGCAACAGGCGGACAGAAGCATCCAGCGCATCGGCAAACTCTTCCAAGAACTGGCGTTGGCGGCGGCCCGCACGCCATTTCAAAAACAATTTAGGCACACCCAGAAAGGCTGTAATGGCGATAAACACCAGCGCAATACTCGGCCAGCCCGTCAAGAAAGCCATAAGGCCGTAAACAATGGCGGCGAACAGAAACGATACCAGCCAATAGCGCGACACCGGTGCTTCAATACCCGCTTGCATCATCTGGTCACGTAAACTGGTGCGGTCTTTTTTCTTGGCGGCTTCTGATGCGCTGGCGGCCTTTAGTTTTTGTGCAATATCTGCGCGTTGGCGGGCGAGCTGCTTGTCCTTGCCCTCTTCGCGGCCCGTGCTATCGCGGGCAATTACCGACATATATCGTGCTTGTTTTACTTGTCGCTGGTTAACGACCGTAGCAAAAACGCCCGCGCCGAGCAGGATCACAAGTACGGATATCGCTGTGATCATACCGATCATTCAAGTATACGCCTCCGCCATGACATCCAGCAGTTTCTTCTCGAGACCGAACATACGCGCACGCTCAAACAAGATCGGGCGCAAGCCGCTGGATTTTTGTCGACCTGTAATGCGGCCAAATTCATCTTCGCCTTCAAAATCAAAGCGGAACAGATCCTGCATGGTGACAACATCCCCCTCCATGCCTGTAATCTCGGTCACATGCGTGACTTTACGCGAACCATCGCGCAGACGCTGCACCTGAATAATCACATTCACGGCAGAGGCAATCTGTTCACGCACCGCAGATGTCGGCAGGTTCAAGCCCCCCATCGCAATCATATTTTCCATCCGCGACAAGGCCTCGCGCGGGTTGTTGGCGTGGACTGTCCCCATAGAGCCATCGTGACCTGTATTCATGGCCTGAAAAAGGTCAAAGGCCTCAGGGCCACGCACCTCACCCACGATAATTCTATCGGGGCGCATACGTAGACAGTTTTTTACCAGATCGCGCATGGTCACTTCACCCACGCCCTCCAGGTTTGGTGGGCGGGTCTCAAGGCGCACCACGTGCGGCTGTTGCAATTGAAGCTCGCAGGCATCCTCACACGTCACAATCCGCTCGCCTTCATTGATATAGCGTGTCAGACAGTTCAGCATGGTTGTTTTACCGGAACCCGTACCACCCGATACCAGCACATTCGCACGACAATTACCGACAATTTTAATCATCTCCGCGCAATTGGGGGTCATGGCGTTAAAACCAACAAGTTTATCCAGCGTCAGTTTATCTTTGGCGAATTTACGAATGGTCATCGTGCAACCATCCACCGCAAGTGGCGGGATAATCACGTTCACACGCGAACCATCAGGCAAACGGGCATCGCATATCGGGCTGGATTCATCAACACGACGGCCAATGACGCCCACAATGCGCTGACAGATTGTCAACAAATGCTGATTATCGCGGAATTCAATTTTTGCGCGTTGGATTTTGCCATGCAACTCGATGTAAATTGTTTTCGGCCCGTTGATCATGATGTCGGCGATGCCTTCCATCTCGAGCAACTCTTCGAGCGGGCCGAAGCCCAGCATATCATCCGCCGCTTCTTTGGCGATTTGCGACAGCTCTGCCGGCGTGACGTCTAGGCCTCGGAACTGGCCAATCTCTTGCACGGCAGACAAAATTTCTGTGCGGGCTGCTTCGGCATCCATGCGGGCGAGTGATTTCAGGTCAATCCCGTCACGCAGATCTGTCCAAATTCTTTTGCGGGCACGGTCCATACGCGGGTTCGGCGGCACATTGGCAGCCGCCGCGCCACCTTGCGCTTGCGGTTCCATTTTGTGCGGTGTTTGCTGCGCGGGTTTGGTCGCCGCTGGCGGTTTCGGCGTTTCTGCCGCTGGCGCATCACCCGTTTCAGTTGCAGGTGTGGCTATATCAGCAGGCTCTGCCGCCGTTTCTAACGGGGCATCCTGTTCCGGCTCTGCTTCCGGTTTGGGCGCTGCCGCTGGCTTTGGCGGCGCATCATTTGAGCGTTTTCCAAACATGGATGGACGCTGCTCCTTATGTTATTACGTTACTTGCCTTTGCCCAGCGCGCGCAACAGGCTAAAGCCACCGTCTTTCTTACCCTTGGCATCCGCATGCGCGGCCATACCGGCTGCACGTTCCGCCACAGGGCCCAGTGTTTTCATCATGTCATGTGCTGATTTGTTCTGCCCAATAGGCTTGCCTGCGGTTTCACTGCCCATGACGATTTTCGGGGCATAGGGCAAAGCTGCTACTGGTTCTAAATCCAACACCTTTTTGATATCTGCCAAAGGTACTTCATCGGCGGCGGGCATACCCTGCTTATTCATCACAAGCGATACATTCTTCAGATCATTCCGCAGATGCTTAATTTCATTCAGCAAAGTACGGCAATTGCGCAAAGCCGTGATATGCGGTGTCGAAACAACAACGGCATGCGCCGCACGCGACAGGACACGCTTTTGAATTGCAGGCGCCGCTGCGGATAAATCCACCACCACCACCGGATATTTTTTCATGACACGGTCTAGAAATGCTTCTGCGTTATCTGCTTCGGGTCGATCCCCCAATAAGGGGTCACCGCCAAAAACCATAACCGCCATATTATCTGTTACTTGCTGCACCAGACGCTTCAAGTCATCATCCGTGCCGGATTGGCCAATGCGCACACCCTCGGCAAGCGTTGTTGCAGGTTCAAGCCCGCAACCCACGCCCAGACTACCAGCACTTCCTGCCATATCTAGCAGCAGCGTCTTTTGTTTCAAGTTATCGGACACACACCAGGCCAGCATTTGCGCGACAATGGTAGTACCTACCCCGCCCTTGCTGCCGGTCACAGCAACAAGACGGCAACCATCCAGCCCGCGCTTTTCAACCAAAGCCTTGGCGATCACGCCTGTCATTTCTTCGGCAGAAATGGGGCGCACAAGATAATCACGCACACCCATGCCGACCAAGCTGCGATAGAGGTGCACGTCATTGGTCGGGCCGATGATAACAGCGTCTGTCCCTTCGGCACACACTTCGGCCAAGAGGCCCAGTTGTGCGGTGAAGTTTTCGCTGATGTCATTTGTCTCGATAATAATCAGTTCAGGCGATGCGGTCTGGCCATAGCGTTCAACTGCGGCTTCGATCCCGTTTCGGATAATATCTACCTCGACCCGCGCAAAACGCCAATCCTGCGATAGGTCTTCAGCCGTTTTTGCAGTGCCGTCATCCAGCGCAAAAACATCTATGCGCGATGCGGGCAGTAAAATAGAGGTAATATCATCTGTCATGCCTTAACCCCCACCGCCAATGGCACTTGCGGTACCACCTTGGATACGTTCGTTCGGCGTGCCCGACATATGACCTTCCACAAGACCGCCCTGACGGCGTGCTTCGCTTTGGCCAGAGCCACTCGCGCGGCCCATCAAGTCTTGCGGATCCACAATCATTTTGCTGAAAGCTGTATTGGTTTCGCAGCCGATGCGGTAGCCATGCACATCTTCCAGTGAATCAGCGCCATTATAACCCGTCAAACGACGGCAGCCTTCCGGCGGCAGCGCCGAAAGTGCCGGATAGCTAATCACAGCTGTATTCAACAATCTTTTATCTTCAACGCCGACATAATCTGCTGTGACGTTTTTAATACCCTTGCGCTGCAAAGCCTGCACCCAGATTTTACCCTGACGCTTGGCATCCATTTCATCCATCGGACTGCCACTGCGATACGGCACAACGACAGCCACGGGGCCACGACCGTTCAAGCTGTGGTCGCGCGCAATGGAATCAACTGTGGCGGCATCAAACTGCGTGGGGTCGATCCGGACGGTTTTGATTTCTTCACCCAGACGTATTTGCGCTGTTTCCAGCTGTGACGGTGTTGTCATGTCACACCCTGTCAGCAACAGGACGGATAAAATCATTCCGCAATAGGTTGATAATCTGGACATCTGCATCGCATTCTCCTTCGATACGCCTAATCTACAATATAGCCGTAAGATGCGCCGTTGCCTACGTTAGACGTTGCCTTCTTGCCATAAACTGATTTGAGGTTATGCATGAAGCTGCGTGACAAGGCATCATCCGTATTCCGGCGCGGCATTTGCGCAGAAACAGGCACGACAGATGTTTCTGGCGCAATGGCTGGCATGGGCTGAATGTCTTGCGCATCCGCATAGCGCTGTACAGGTACGGCGACTGCTTCTGCATAAGGCTTCACGATATAGGGTGTGACCACGATGATCAACTCGCTCTCCCCGCGGGAGAAAGATTTGGATTTAAACAGCTCGCCCAAAATTGGTACATCTTTGACGCCTGGCAGACCGTTAAAGGAATCCAGCGTGTCAGATTTGATCAGACCCGCAATCATCAGCGTGCCGCCACTGGCCATTTGTACGGTGGTATCCGCACGGCGTACCGTCAAACCCGGAATACGCGTACCGATCAGCGTCAAGCCATCTTCATCGGAACGGGCCGATACTTCGGTGGAAAGCTGTAAGGAAATGCGGTCTTTAGACATGACGGTCGGTGTGAAATCAAGTGCCACACCAAATTCCTTGAACTCAATCGTCACGTTACCGTCTTGGTCACGGCCCACGGGTACCGGAAATTCACCACCCGCCAAAAAGCCTGCGGTTTCGCCGGAAATGGCGGTCAAGTTTGGCTCGGCCAGTGTATTCACCAGACCATCACGCTCCAATGCCTGCAAACCGACCGTCAACGGGCCAAGCGGGCCGCCCGGGTCCATCATAACAGAGCCTGTGGCAAACGGTGCCGTCAGTGCTGTCGCACCCGCCAGCGCCAAGCTGCTACGGCCACCCGTTGCATTCAGGCTGGTATTGATACCGTATTCACGCAGCACGCGGCGTTGCGCTTCGATCACTTTGACTTTCAGCATGACCTGCTGTTCGCCTTTGACATGCATCAAATCAACAACCGGACGATTGGCTTCGCTGGCAAAGCGCGACGCAAGATCACGCACCTGATTGGCAACAGCCGGCGTCGACACATCGCCGCGCAGAATAATATCTTCACGGACGGTCTTCACCTCGACATCTTCATCGGGGAAAAATTCTCGCACGGCGTCTTTCAGCGTTTTTTCATCGGCGCGGACACGGACGGAAATATCAGCCAGCTGGTTACCTTGATCATCAAACGCCAGCACGTTGGTATCACCAATGGTTTTACCCACAATGTATAAACGGCTGGAGCGCAAAGTGCCCACATCGGCCACAGCCGGATTGGCGACCAATACATCGGCCACGGACTGGCCAAGGTCCAGCGTATCAGCGCGGCCCACGGTGAGGGATACCGTTTTATCTATTTTGCCAGCCCCTTGCGCCACAACGGAAAGACCGGACAAAAGACCGATCACAAGGGTCACGCTCAGAATTTTAACGAAAGATGACGTCATGGTCATTCTCCTGCAGTTTTCGGCGTTTCGCGCACGGGCACATTCATGATTGTTGTGCCGTTGTACATGCGTACCGTATTGCTCGATGTTCTGGATTGTTTCACCAGTTCGTTCAGTCTTTTAACAACATCACTGGTTGTAGAATCTGTTGTGAAAGGCACGGGCACAGAGCGCGGGCCGTCTTTATCGCCAATACGGCGCAGCGCCAATGTGATATCGCCCATCATGTCGGCCAAGGCCAGAATTTGTGCGCCTTCTTGTGTGACTTCTATCGTCACTGTTTTAGCGATCTTCGCTTCGCGCTCCGCATCCTTGGCGTTTTGGTCAACGGCCAGCACGCGTACGTTGCTCAACACTGTTTGGCTGGCAAAGCGGCGGACGTATTCATTCGCGTATTGTTCGGAACCCGTCGGCAAACGCGGCACGTAGGACAAGATAATATCTACATTGTCACCCGGCGCCACAAAACCACCCGCCATGGTGCTAGCCTTAACCGATACCGCAACAGCCCGCATGCCGGGGCTGATGAGCGCTGCCAGAAAATTATTGCCGCCCTTTGTATCGGGGATCAGCGCCTGTTTGGTTACAGGCTCGCCTGCTTCGATATTCCGGCGCAGCGGCGCACCATAGACATCCAGCTTTTCAAGATCGTCTTGTTCGCTTTTGCGGATCACGCCTTGAAAGGAGGCTGCTTCTGGCCAAGACTGCCAGCGGACATCAGCGGATTTCAGGTTTTCACCGACCAGCATTTTTTTGCGCGCGACCAGAATATCAATCGTCGCAGGTGCGGATGCGCCCTGCTTCGGTGACAATTTTGACTGCACGATGAGCGCGACTGTCATTGCGACAACCAACGCGCCCCCCATAATCATTAAAACGCTTTTATTCATGTTATCTCCCCAAAGAAACCGCAGTTCCTTTTACTCCCGCTTCTATTCTTGCACGGAAACCACACCAGCTGTCCAGAAAAAATTGTGTGTTTCTAATGAATTATTTTGATAAGTTCATCTAATTGATGAAATGCAAACCCAGTATGGAAAATAGCTGCGCAGGCACCCACGCTAATCGCAATCCCGTAAGGCACTGCATTTCCACCATCTTGCACGGTTGCCGCCCAGCTTCCCGCACGTGGGTTTTTCACAGGCTTGTATTTGCGCAACACCAGCGACATTACGCCCAGCACACCGCCGACAATTGCCATATACAAAACAAACGGCATCAAGCCCTGCAAGCCAACCCACAGCGCAAGGGCTGCGCCATATTTGGCATCACCTGCCCCCAGCATGTTCCAGACGAACATCAGATAGGTAATCACCAGAAACACCAGCATGGCGCCCAGATGCTCCCACCACGTGCCGAAGGCCTCTGGCGCGAAGATAAACGCCGGAAAGAAAGCGGCAAAAATCAAAGCAACATACAGATTGGGAATGCGAAGCCCGCGCACATCCGATACGCAGGCCATCAGCATGACCACCCCCACCGCGACTGTCAGAAGCGCACCCAGCATGACTTTACGATCTTTCCACTACGTACCGCTGATCAAAAAGATAAGATCGTCGATCAGTTCGGTAATTTGGCTGCCGAGTGCAAAAATGACAGCGATAATCGCAATACCGACGGCGGCTGCAATCAAGGCGTATTCAATCGCCGTTGCCGCGCGCGGTTGACGCAGGAAAGAATTCGCAACACTCAAAAATCTATCGTAAAAAATTTTCAACAGGACACCTTACAAAAGCTTCTCTTTCATCATAGGCAATCGGCATTAACAGCGCGTTAAAAAAGAAGCCCGCCCTTTATGGGGGCGGGCTCTTTTATCCGAATGCGATAGCTGACTAGCCGCTCGCGCCGGAAATTCTGTCAGACATATTCTGGAACAGATCGCGAAGATCGGAACCGAATGTGAAAACAACTACTGAAATGGCAACCGCAATACCAGCCGCAATCAAGCCGTATTCAAT
>JBGTNC010000171.1:0-6735 GCA_041743265.1 Alphaproteobacteria bacterium
GCATGGCGAGCTATACCGTGTCGGGCAGTCCCGGCAAAGTGATGGTGCGCCGCGCGCCAGACCCGTTGGATGTAACTTGTTTCAAAGGTAATCATATGGTGGGCAATACGGTGGTCAAGCCAACCGTTGCACCGAAGGAAGCCAAGAGTATTTTCAACAGCCGTCAGGATTGTGAAAGTTGTACTTACCCGGAAAACGTCAGGGTTGTGATGGCTTTGAAATCGTCATCGGTCGAGAAGAATAATGTAAGGCAGTGGCGGTAAGCGTATCAGCGTAATGCCGTAAACAAAAACCCCGTTGGTATACCAACGGGGTTTTGTATTTTTCGACTTCGAAAAAATTAACGGCGCAGGCCGAGGCTGTCGATCAGCGCTTCGTAGCGTCTGACTTCAGCTTTTTTCAGATAGTTCAACTGGCGGCGGCGCTGGGATACCAGCAGCAACAGACCGCGACGGCTGCCCATATCGTGTTTGTGTTGTTTCATATGCTCGGTCAGCGAAGTGATGCGCTGTGTCAACAGGGCGATCTGTACTTCTGCGGAGCCAGTGTCTTTGGCTGTCTTGGCATATTTTTTGATAACTTCAGCTTTTGTTTGCTTTGCAAGCGACATCGTATTCTCCATTATTTAGAGGTTAAAGACTTTAATCGGATGAAGCTCGATCCCGTTTTTTTGTAAAAGGGCGAGGGGCTTGTTATCCCCCACGGCCAGTACCAAGTCTGTCATATCATCCACGCCGGCAACCGTTAGACGGTCATAGTCGGGGCGGGATAGGAACTTGAGCGTCTGGCCCTGTCTTATCCGGCTGATCTCTGCATCTGTCATGGCCAGTGCCGGGATGTCGTCCAGCACGGTCTCCACAGGATGCAAAACCTGATCAGGCGTCGCAGATTGCATCATTTTCTCGAATACGTCCAGTGAAATCGCGTCTTCTTCTGTAAAACCGCCCACAGCCAAGCGTCTGAGGGCTGATACATGGCCAAAACAGCCCAGAATCTGCCCCATATCACGGGCAATGGAGCGCACATAGGTGCCTTTGCCGCATTCCAGCTCGAATATCGCTGTATCGTCGGTGGTTTCCAGCAGGCTCAGTGTATAGACGGAAACGATGCGGGATTTCATCTCCACAGCCTCGCCCGCGCGGGCCAGATCATAGGCGCGTTGCCCGTCAATCTTGATCGCGGAAAAACGCGGCGGTGTTTGTTCGATATCACCGACAAAACGCGGGATCAGGGCTTCAATGTCGGCACGGGCAGGGCGGTTGGCGGATGTCTCTGTGACATCGCCTTCGCAATCGTCCGTATCGCGCGCTTCGCCCCATTGCACAGTGAAGCGATAGACTTTATCAGCATCTTGCGCGTAAGGAATGGTTTTGGTGGCCTCTCCCAAGGCGATGGGCAAAATGCCCGTCGCGAGCGGATCCAGCGTGCCAGCATGGCCTAGTTTTTGTGCATTTAAAATACGGCGTACACGGCCCAGTGCCTGTGTAGATGTCATGCCGATGGGCTTGTCCAGATTGAGCCAGCCGTGGACGGGAACGCCTTTTTTATTTCTCGCCATTCTTTTTATAAATCCTGATCGCCGTTGTCATCATCTTCTACGTCATCCAGCGTATCTGGCGGCGTATCCGGTTTTTCAACGTCTTTACGAACGGCTTCCTGACGCAGCAGGCGACTGATGTGGTCGGCTTCGTCGAAACTTTTATCGATGCGGAAAGAAACCTTGGGCGTGTAGCGCAAATCAAGCTCGGCTGCCATTTCACTGCGGAAATACCCAGCGGCCTTGTTCAGGGCCTTGACGATCTCGTCTGCATTGTTGCCACCCAGCGGCATGACATAGGCATTTGCATGCTGTAAGTCCGGCCCGATATCAACGGCTGTCACGGTGATCAAATGCGCTTTCGCCAAAATGGGATCGCGCAGTTCACCACGGCGCAGGATTTCCGCCAAGACATGGCGCAGGCGTTCGCCCACGCGCAATTGGCGTTGTCCTGGTGCTTTGTCAGCGGCACGGCCGGAGCTGGATTTTGAACGGTTTCTCATAGGCTGTTGCGGCGCGCCGTTAGGCGGTGCCGTCCTCCAGCGTACGTGCGGATGATTCAATCTCGAAGGCTTCAATCATATCGCCTTCTTTGATGTCCTCGTAGTTTTCAAACGCCATACCACATTCATAACTCTTCTGTACTTCTTTGACTTCGTCTTTGAAGCGACGCAGGGTTTTCAATGTGCCTTCATGGATCACAACGTTGTCACGTAGCAGGCGCACCTTGGCACCACGTTTGACCAAACCTTCGGTCACAAAGCAACCGGCAATCTTGCCAAACTTGGTAACGTTGAAAACCTGACGGATTTCTGCGTAACCGATGAATTTCTCTTTGAGTTCAGGCGAGAGCATACCGGTCAGCAGTGATTTAACCTCATCAATGACTTCATAGATGATCGAGTAGTAACGGATTTCGATGCCGTCACGTTTGGCCAGATCGCGCGCTTGCGGGTTGGCACGTACGTTAAAGCCGATAATCAACGCGCCTGCCGTATTGGCAAGGGTGATGTCGGATTCGGTGATGCCACCAACGCCGGAGTGGATGACGTTGACTTTTACTTCCGAGTGTTCTGCGGTCAGTTTGTTCAATGCACTTGCAATCGCTTCAACGGAACCATGCACGTCACCTTTGATGATGATCGGCAGGCTTTGTGCTGTACCCGCTTGAATGTCCAAGATCATCTGGTCGATTGCGCGGCCCTTTGATTTTGCAGCATGCAGTGCGCGTTTGCGGCGCAGGCGGAATTCGGCAATTTCGCGTGCTTTGGCTTCATCAACCACAACAACAAAATCGTCGCCAGCGTCCGGTGTGCCATTCAGGCCCAGAACTTCTGTTGGTTGACCAGGTTTTGCCGTTTTAACGGGTTGACCACGGTCATTGTAAAGGGCGCGAACGCGGCCCCATTCGGTACCGGATACAAACACGTCGCCATGTTTCAAGGTACCTTTTTGGATCAGTACGGTGGCCACAGAGCCTTTACCTTGTTCCATGCGCGCCTCGATCACAGCGCCAACGGCGGTGCGGTCTGGGTTGGCACGGAGGTTCAAGACTTCGGCTTGCAGCAAGATCGCTTCTTCCAGTTCATCAAGGCCCATTTTGGCTTTGGCGGAAACTTCAACGCTCTGGCTGTCGCCACCCATGTCCTCGGTCACAACTTCATATTGCAGAAGCTCTGTGCGGACTTTTTTCGGGTTGGCGGTGGGCAGGTCGCATTTGTTGATGGCGATAATCATCGGCTTTTGCGCCAGTTTGGCGTGGCTGATGGCTTCAACTGTTTGCGGCATCACGCTGTCATCGGCGGCCACAACCAGAATAACGATATCGGTCACATCGGCACCGCGTGCACGCATCTCCGTAAAGGCAGCGTGACCAGGTGTATCGATAAAGGTGATCTTCTTGTTGGATTTCGTCATGATCTGATAGGCACCGATATGCTGGGTGATGCCACCGGATTCATGCGCGGCCACATCGGCCTGACGGATTGCATCCAGCAAAGATGTTTTACCGTGATCCACGTGGCCCATGATGGTCACCACAGGCGGACGCGGCTGCAGGTTGCTTTCGTCTTCTTCGTCATCACCACGGATGCCGGTTTCAACGTCGGATTCAGATACACGTTTCAGCGTATGGCCAAATTCGTGAATGATCAGCTCGGCTGTATCGGCGTCAATGGCCTGTGTGGCTGTGGCCATGATACCCATGCCCATCAGTTTTTTGACAACATCGCCCACACGTTCGGTCATACGGTTTGCAAGTTCTTGTACGGTAATCACTTCAGGGACAACAACTTCGCGGTATTGTTTTTGCTGCGATTGCTGCTGGCTCAAAATTTTCATGCGTTGGCGTTCGCGTGCGCGGCGTTGCGCGGCGAGGGACGGGCTTTTGGAATCGCGGTCTTCAAAACCGTCGTTCAGTACTTGGCTGACCGTCATCTTGCTCGAAGAACGGCGGCGTTGCTGGCCATAGCGCGACAAGGTGCCGCGTTTTTTGTTGATCTCGTCAGCAATCGATGTGCCGGGTTCTTTGTCGCGACCGAAATCTGTTTTACGGCCAACACTGCGGCCTTCAGCAGGGGGCGCATCAACGCCGGCAGGGCCGGGGCGTGCTGCGGCAGGTGCTGCTTTGCGGGCGGCATCATCGCGTTTTTTACGCTCGAGGTCTTCGTGCTCGTTAATTTTCTGCAGTTTGGCAAGCTCTTGCTCGCGTGCTTGATCAGCGGCGCTTTTGGCATCAACGGGGGCTGCATCCGCGGCATCTGCTTTTGCTTCATCAACGGGCTGGTTTTTGACAACCATTTGCGTTTGGTAATGCGTGGCGGGGCCTTCTTTGGGCGCATGCTGTGCCTGCTGCAGGGCGCGGACGCGGGCTTCGCGCTCGGCTTCTGTCAGGTGCAGGTCGTGCTGTGCCTGTTCGTCTTGCTGGCGTGCTGTTTCCGCATCGCGACCGCGGCGTTTTTTAACTTCAACCGCCACAGGTTTGGATGATCTACCCACCGCGACATTCTGACGCGACGCACCAGCAGCAACAGGCGCCTTAAGGCTGAGCGTGCCTTTGCCTTTTCCGGAGAGGCTTAGTTTACCATCTTCCTTTTTGGGCTGCTCTTTCTTCGGCTCTTTTTTATCTTGGTTCTCGGCCATGGTGTCGTCTTTTGCTTTCTTGGTGGTGTTCATCTTCTACCCTTTTACACGTTACATCATCGGCGTTATCCGTTCGCCGCTTTGTTGTCGGTGTCTTCGGCCGCAGCAGCAGCGGCTTCGGCAGCGGCGGCAGCAGCTGCTGCATCCTCTTCCGTAAACCAGCCCGCACGCGCGGTCATGATGACGTTGTTTGCCTGACTTTCCGTCAGCGCATCCATGCCAACGATTTCACGCAGCTCGTCGCCGGCCAGATCACCGAGGTCATCCAGCGTTTTGACGTTCTTTTCGCCCAGTGCCAAAATCATGTCCTGTGTCAGGCCATTCACTGTCATCAGGTCTTCGCTGATGCCTGTTTCTTTGGCGCGTTTTTCGAACTCGATTTTTTTGGTGGCGAGGAAGTTAGCCGCACGGCTGTTCAGTTCAGCGGCAACGTCACCGTCAAAACCTTCGATACCGGCCAGCTCGTCAATCGATGTCTCAACGATATCTTCGATAGACGTAAAGCCTTCAACCACCAGCAGGTGGGCGATAACTTCATCCACGTCCAAAGCCAGCATAAACAGGCTTGAGCGTGTTTTGAACTCTGTCTGGCGGCGTTCGGATTCTTCGGCTTCCGTCATGATGTCGATATTCCAGCCGGAGAGCTGTGTTGCCAGACGTACGTTTTGGCCGCGGCGACCAATGGCCAGACTCAGCTGGTCATCCGGTACAACCACATCCAGACGGTTGCTTTCTTCGTCGAGTACAACCTTTGTCACTTCCGCAGGGGCCAGTGCATTTACCACGAATGTGGCGATGTCCTGTGTCCAAGGGATGATGTCGATTTTCTCGCCTTGCAGTTCACCCACAACGGCCTGTACGCGGGAGCCGCGCATACCGACGCAAGCGCCGACAGGATCGATGGAGCTATCACGGGAGATAACCGCGATTTTCGCGCGGGAGCCGGGGTCACGTGCCACAGCTTTGATTTCAATCACGCCATCATAAATTTCGGGTACTTCTTGCTTAAACAGCTTGGCCAAGAAATCCGGATGTGTACGGCTGAGGAAAATTTGCGGGCCACGTTGTTCGCGGCGTACGTCATAGATGTAAGCGCGGACGCGGTCACCGTTTTTGAAGTGTTCGCGCGGCAGACCATCTTGACGGCGCATGTAGCCTTCGCCACGGCCCAGATCAACGGTCACGTTACCGTATTCAACACGTTTGACAACGCCGGAGACGATTTCGCCTGCACGGTCTTGGTATTCTTCAAACATACGCTCGCGCTCGGCGTCACGTACTTTTTGGAAGATAACCTGTTTGGCTGTTTGTGCGGCAATGCGGCCAAAATCCAGCGGCGGCAGTTTGTCGATAATAAAGCTACCCAGAACAATCTCTTTCTGGATTTGCTGTGCGTCCTTCAGCAGGATCTGCTTGGTTTCAGATTCAGGATCTTCTGGATCGAATGCTTCAACAACTTCGCGATAGCGGAACAGCTCGATGGCACCGGTGCGGCGGTCAATTGTTGCACGGATGTCATGATCATAACCGTATTTGGAACGGCCAGCCTTTTGAATGGCTTCTTCCATAGCGTCGATGACGACGTCTTTATCAATGTTTTTTTCGCGTGCAACGGCATCAGCCACTTGAAGGAGTTCTTGCATGTTCGTTTTCCTGTTACTTACTTCCTGTTTTCTTGTTCTTTTTGCCTTTGGGGGCATTTTTTGTTTTTTGCGGTTTTACGGCGCGTGCTGCATGTACATCACTGTCGTCGTTATCCGCATCGTCGCTGTCGTCTTCGATTTCGATATCTTCGTCATCGGGTAGGCCAGCAACGTCGTCGTCAATTTCATCGTTATCTGTATCGGCAGCTTTTTTGCCTTTGCCCTTTTTATTTTTCTTGCTGTCTTTTTCAGCCTTTACGGACGCGCGGATCAATTCATCCGTCAGTACCATTTTAGCTTTGAAGACATCATGAAAGGGCAGGGACACATCACCTGTGTCGGTTTCCAGCAAAATCATCTCGCCGTCCAGGCCGCGCAATATGCCCCTGAATTTCTTTTGCCCGTTCATGGGGC
>JBGTNC010000172.1:0-15036 GCA_041743265.1 Alphaproteobacteria bacterium
GTCGGATGACATTGCCCGTTCCATGAGCGCGGTATCTGTGCGTGTGGCCGTTGTGCCCGGCAAGAATGCGATTGGTATTGAATTACCGAATGCAAAACGCGAAACTGTTTACCTGAAAGAACTGCTGGGCAGCCGCGACTACGACAAGCATGCCGCGAAACTGCCGCTCGTACTTGGTAAGAACATTGCGGGCGAGCCTGTGATTGCGGATCTGGCCCGCATGCCGCACCTGTTGGTGGCAGGTACAACTGGATCGGGTAAATCCGTTGCAGTGAATACAATGATTTTGTCCCTGCTCTATCGTCTGTCGCCAGAGCAATGCCGCTTTATCATGATCGATCCGAAAATGCTGGAGCTTTCGGTCTATGACGATATTCCACACCTGTTGACCCCCGTGGTCACCGAAGCACACCGCGCCATCATTGCCCTGAAGTGGGCCGTGCGCGAAATGGAAGACCGCTACCGTGCCATGTCCAAACTGGGTGTGCGCAACATTGACGGCTTTAACGAGCGTGTGCGCGAAGCCCGCGCCAAGGGCGAAGTGCTGATGCACAAAATCCAGACAGGTTTCGATGCCGATACCGGCAAGCCTGTGTATGAAGAACAACCCATCCCGCTGAACGACCTGCCCTATATCGTCATCATCGTGGACGAGTTTGCCGATTTGATGCTGGTGGCAGGTAAAGAAGTTGAAAACGCCATTCAGCGCCTGGCACAAATGGCGCGCGCGGCAGGCATCCACCTGATCATGGCGACACAACGCCCGTCCGTGGATGTGATTACAGGTGTGATCAAAGCCAACTTCCCGACACGCATTTCGTTTCAGGTCACATCCAAAATCGACAGCCGCACCATTCTGGGTGAAGGCGGCGCGGAACAGTTGCTGGGTCAGGGTGACATGCTTTATATGGCGTCCGGTGGACGTATCCAGCGCGTACATGGGCCGTTTGTATCGGATGATGAAGTTGAAAAAGTTGTCAGCTGCCTGAAAGCACAAGGTGTACCCAATTACATCGACGGCGTGACCGAAGATGACGAAGGCGGCGCAGATATGTTTGGCGGCGGCGGTGGCGGCGATAGTGGTGACGAGCTTTACGATCAAGCCGTCTCCATCGTACTGCGCGAGCGCAAGGCCTCGACCAGCTTTATCCAGCGCCATTTGCAAATCGGCTATAACCGTGCCGCCCGTATTATCGAGCGCATGGAAAAAGAAGGACTGGTATCTGCCGCCAACCATGTCGGCAAACGCGAAATTCTGATTGATAATTACGGGACATAACAGCAGGAAAGACAAACCTATGCGCAAAACATTTATTTCTTCGAAGTTTATTCTGGGCCTCTGCCTGGGCCTGATTGCCCTGACAGCAACCCCCGCTCCGGCCCATGCGCAGGAAGATACCTACGCGCTGCAAAAATATTCCGGCCCGCTGGATTGGCGTCGCACCCTGTTCGCCCCCTTTGGCCAAAAGATGCTGTCTTTCGAAATACCAATCGGCATGTGCTTTTTGGATGAGACCGATCCCGTCGAAGGTCTTGCCGTACAGGAAATCCGCGACACGATGAAAAAGAAAAGCCGTCAATCACTGGTGGCTGTTTTTGCGGACTGCCTGCAAATTGCAGGTATTGGCCAAGGCGGTGGCGAAGTGGATTTGGCGGATCTGGGCCTCATCACATGGCTGAACCAGCACGGTGAAACTTTTCCGGCGGGCCGCGAAGCCTATCTGGACCTGCGCACAAACAACCTGCACCAAAGCACACAAGCAGGCCTTGCCGGTTACACCAACCCGCGCCTTGATGAAAATGTACATCGCACAGCAAACGGCGTAAGCCTCGGCTTTGTGAGCGACATTGAAATCGCCTATCAAAAGATGAAAACCGTTGGTATTACAGGTACCACCACCCTGCGCAACTTTCCGGTTGAAATTCTTTTGACCCAAACAGCCAAAGAGCCCCACAAAACCCAGCAAGAGCTACAAGATATGATGGACAGACTGCTGGCCCAACAAGTGGCCCTGAACGCCGTCGAATAAAACAACACGCGGCACGGCACTTTTTTGGCCGTGAACCGTTGATAAAAAGCAGGGGCTGCGCCCGAAACGGTGCCAGCCCCGCTTTTTTATAAGGAGTATATAAAAACCATGGCCACCCTTCGCGCCCCCATCCTTTTATCTGCTGCCGGCTTTGCCCTGTGCCTTGGTCTGATGGCCCTGCCCGTGACGCAAGCAACCCCCGCCGCAGCCGCCACCCCCGCCAAAACAACCAGCGCCCCGAAGACAAAGGCCGCAAAAACAATTCCGGCCCCTATCAATGCCGCGCAAGAAGATGTCAAAATGGCAGAAGCCTATTTGAACAGCATGGGCACCCTGAAAGCGCGTTTTGTGCAAACAGACAATACCGGCCACCAGCTGGCGGGAGATTTCCTGCTCAAACGTCCGGGCCGCATGCGGTTTGAATATGATGCGCCTGTCACCGATTTTATCGTGGCCGACGGCACTTTCGTGCATTACTACGACGGCCAGATGCAGCAGCAAAGCAGCGCGCCCATCAGCAAAACGCTGGCCAATTTCTTTTTACAGCCCAAAATCAGCCTGTCGGAGGCCTTGCGCGTGGATGAGATCCGCCGTGAAAAGGACGATACCATGCTGATCCTGACGCTCAGTCAGGTGAAAGACCCGCTGTCTGGCAACCTCAGCCTTGTTTTTGACCGCAATGCCAAAACCGGCGCCCTGCAATTGAACCGCTGGCGCATTGTGGACCCGCAAGGGTTGATCACAGAAGTCGCCCTGTCGGACATCGAAGCGGGAATCAGACTGTCCAACGATCAGTTCCATTACTACGATCCGAAGCGGGGCCGCCCAAAATACAATTGATCTATCTACATGAAAATAAAGGTGTATTTCTGTTTTCTTGATAGATTACGAAAACTTATGTAGAATATAGATACAAATTCAAAGTGTTAAGAACACGTTAACGTTTAATGATAAGCGGATGGGGTAATTCATGGCTGACAAAAAAGACAAAGCAGAAGCAACGGCAACTGCAACCGAGGACGCTGAAGATCGTGGCTTTACCGGTGTAACTTTTGATCCCCCCAAAGATGAAGGTGTGGACGCCAAGAAAAAAGGCCCCGCCGCCGAAGCTGTTGCATTCAAACCGCTGGAAGACAATTCCGCTATTCAGAAAAAGAAGCCGGAAGCTGGCCCTGAATTCAAACAGAACCCGTCTGACGACAATGCCGCTGTAAAACCGAAGGCTGAAGAGAAAAAGCCGGAAGACAACGCAGCCGTACAGCCGAAAAAAGACGAACCAAAATCCGAAATTGAAAAAGAACGCGATGCGGAAGCATCGCAGTTCGTGCCCAGCATTTCCAAAAGCAAAATGCAGGTCATTAACGAAGCATGGGGCCTGCCCGATATTGATATCGCGCTGAAACAGGCGCTGGAAAATGCATCGGTCAAGAAAAAAGGCGATGGCTTGGTCATCGGCCTGCCAAACGGTCACAAGATCCAATGGGATCCGAACATGCCCGGCACCAATGGTGAATTCATCGGTATCGTCGGCTATCGCCCGAACTTGGATGAACTGGACTCCAAAACAATTATCGCTGCCGCCAAATCCCGCGGCAAAGAAAGCGTCAACCTGCACGGCAGCCGTTCCAACAAAGAAAAACTGTGGTTGGAAGCAATGCGTCAGGACGTTAAAGTTACCAACTTCCAGCCAATGCCGGATTCCAAAGTCTATCAACAATGGATGAAGGAAAGAGAATCCTATATGGCTGGCGTCAGCGTTGAGCCCGGTGATGCGCCTGAACAGGAAGCGAAAGTAGAACAACCAAAAGCAGACGCGCCGAAGGCTGAAGAGCCCAAAGCGGAAGCCAAGGCCGAAGAACCAAAAGCTGACGTAAAAGCGGAAACGCCGAAAGCGGAAGAGCCAAAGGCTGATGCCAAAGCCGAGACGCCGAAGGTTGAAGAACCCAAGGCCGATGCTAAAGCTGAAGCCCCTAAAGTTGAAGAGCCCAAAGCTGACGTAAAAGCGGAAACGCCAAAGGCCGATGCCAAAGCTGAAGCGCCGAAGGTTGAAGAACCAAAAGCGGAAGCCAAAGCCGAAACACCTAAAGTTGAAGAACCGAAAGCGGATGTTAAATCTGCCTTCGTGAAACCGGCTGAAGCAAAAGCGGACGCGCCCAAAGACGATGGTAAAACAGATGCCAAAGCCGAAGCGCCGAAAACAGATGCAAAAGGTGCTGCCGCCTCCAGCTTTGTCGATACAGGTAAAAAAGACAAACCGCCCGCGCCCAAAGCACCGGCTGTGAAAAGCGAACAGACTTTTGAAGAAGTGCTGGACCGCCGCATCAAGGAAGCGAAAAATCCGGAAGTGCGCTCCACGCTCGAAAAAATCCGCTCCGAATACAAATCCGGCAACTTGCAACTGGATGATATCAGCAAAGATCTGGTCAAAGCCAAAATCGGCGGGACCAAGCCGCTGACACCAGCGGGCCTGAACAAGGCTGTTGGTTTCATCGCCAGCAAACCGGAAAACAAAGGCATCGAACTGCCGCAGGTCAAAGAAACCACACCAGGTGGCCCGCAGCAAAACGCCCGCAAGCCCAAAGCCTTGGGCAACGGTTAAGCGATAAAGGTTAAGCGTTTTTACGCCTAACCCCTTCAAAACTTGACTTTTTCAGGCTTCCCCCTAAATTATGGCGGGAAGCCTGAAGCATTTCAGGCCCCCGTTTTGCGTATTTTTCGAACCGATCCGAAAGTTTATCAGTCCCGTGACCGCCGCCACTGACCACAAAGCCCGCCGCTATCCCGCCCGTATTGTCGGTATTGACGACGTGGCGCAAGATACGCGTATTTTGCAGGTGGCACTGGAGAACAAAGGCCGCATGGCTTTTGACGCAGGCCAATATGCCCTGCTGGGCCTTGATGAAGCAGCGGGAGAGCTGGCAGAAGATACCGATATCCGTCCCTTCTCCATCGCCTCCACCCCGCAAGAACCCCTGCTGGAATTCCACATCCGCAGTACAGGGCAAGGATTAAGCGATTATCTGGTTCACAGGGCCTCTCTGGGCACCGCCGTGACCGTGGAAGGCCCGTTTGGCACAAGCCACTGGAGACCCTCCCCAAGGCCTTTAATGGCCCTCGCGGGTGGCCTTGGTATCGCCCCCTTAAAAGCAATATTAGAAGCCCATCTGGCACAGGCGGGATCACCGCCCTGTCACCTCTACTGGGGGGTGCGCAGCGCCGACCAATTGTATCTGGACCTCTCCTTCCGTGGCTTGGCCCAGCGCTATCCCCGGTTTTTCTATATCCCTGTTTTATCGGATATGTCCGAAGATACCCCCTATCGCACAGGCTTTATCAGCGAAGCGGTCACGGCGGATTTTGACACCCTCTCCGGCTTTGATATTTACATGGCAGGCCCGCCGCCTATGGTGGCCGCAACCCTGCCCGCGCTGTTACATGCCGGTGCTGACAAAGACCATATCTACAGCGATGCATGGTCCACCACCAAAGAACAGGAATAAAAGGCCCGCTGTCATGACCTCTTATATTTTCCAGCCCGCCGCCACCCCGTTTTTGCCCATTGCCGGCAAGCGTGATGTTTTTCCGGTGCGCCGTATTTTTTGCGTGGGGCAAAACTATGCGCAGCACGCCGTTGAAATGGGTGCCAAGCCGGGTGCGGCATCGGGCATTCCCGTTTTTTTCATGAAACCTGCCGACAGCCTGACGCATGATGGCGATACCATTTTATACCCGCCCGAAACCAATAGCCTGCACCACGAGGTTGAGCTGGTCGTGGCCCTGCATTCCGGCGGCATGAACATTGCCGAAGACGACGCGCTCGACCATGTTTTCGGCTATACCGTGGGGCTCGACCTCACGCGCCGCGACCTGCAAAAACAAGCCAAGGATAGCGGCAAGCCGTGGGATTTATCCAAGGGCTTTGACTGTGCAGCCCCTTGCGGTCTACTGATCCCCGCCAGCACCTTGCAACAAAACCCGCCAGCCGGGGCCATCCAGCTTTCCGTGAACGGTGAATTGCGCCAAGACGGGCAGCTCGGCGATATGATCTGGCCCATTCCCCGCCTGATTGCCCTGTTATCGCGCTTTATCACGCTGGGGGCTGGCGATCTTCTCATGACAGGCACGCCCGAAGGCGTGGGCCCGCTGATGCGCGGCGACAAGGTAGATGCGCATATTAACGGCATTGGCGATTTATCTGTGACCGTGAAGTAAGATTTTAAGCGTTTTAGCCCGTCATTCATCTGGCTAAAGGGGGGGAAGTTTAGCTATAATCACCCCCATGATTGGCACCGATATCGAACATCTGATGAAAATGCTTGCCCGCTTACCCGGTTTGGGTCCGCGCTCGGCACGCCGTGCGGTTTTACATCTTCTGAAAAACCGCGAAAGCCTGATGCTGCCGCTGGCCCAAGGACTGGAACGTGCGGCCGATGTCATCAGCGAATGCCCCGAATGCCATAACATGGATACCGTCAGCCCCTGCGCCATTTGCGCCGATAAAAGCCGCGATGCCAGCCTGATGTGTGTGGTCGAAGATATCTCCGACCTTTGGGCGATTGAAAAAACTGGATCCTTCCGCGGCTACTACCATGTACTGGGCGGCACGCTGTCTGCGCTGGATGGTATTACGCCGGATGATCTATCCATCCCGCATCTTGTCCGCCGCGCGGCGGAAACACCCGTGCAAGAAGTCATCATGGCACTGAACGCCACGATTGATGGCCAAACGACCGCGCATTACATTGCCGATTGTCTGGCAGATTGCCGCGTGGCTATCAGCCAGCTGGCACATGGTGTGCCCATTGGCGGCCAGATTGATTATCTGGATGACGGCACCCTCTCGACCGCGCTTAAATCCCGAAAGACTGTTTAACCATGCAAAATTTTAGCCACATCAATACCTGGGTCTTTGATCTGGATAACACGCTCTATGACGCAGAGACGCATATCTTCAAACTCGTCGCCGACCGCATGACAGGTTTTGTCGCGGAATTTTTGAAAGTCGATACGGATGAAGCCAACCGCCTGCGCAAACATTACTACAAAACCTATGGCACAACGCTGCGCGGGTTGATGACCGAACACGGGCTGGAACCGTCTGACTTTTTGCAATACGTGCATGACATTGACTATTCCGTGGTGGCCCCCTGCGCCATTACGCAAACAGGGCTTGCCCGTCTGCCGGGCCGTAAGGTTGTTTTCACCAATGCCCCGCGCCATTTTGCCGAAGCGATGGTGAAGCATCTGGGCATCGAACATCATTTCGATGGTTTGTTTGCAATTGAAGATGCCACCTATATGCCCAAACCGCATTTAGATACCTATCACACCTGCTTCACCAAACACGGCGTAGATCCCAAGACCGCCTGCATGTTTGAAGACATGGAAGTCAATCTGAAACCCGCGCACGAACTGGGCATGACGACCGTCTGGTTCCACGGGCAGATGACCGAACATCCGGCAGACGCCAGCCATATTCACCACAAGGCGGAGAAACTTTCCGTCTGGTTTGAAAAAACACTCACCGCATAATTTTACCCGCAAGAGGACGACAATGTCTGAATTTCTCGAACTTGAAAACGGCATCAATACCGTATGGGACCAGCGCGACACGCTGACCGACAAAACCAAAATCCTCGGCAAGAAAACCGTAGACGACATCATGGCGATGATGAGCGCGGGCAAGCTGCGCGTGGCCGAGAAAAAAGACGGCAGCTGGCATGTCAACCAATGGGTGAAAAAAGCCATTCTGTTGTCCTTCCGTATGAACGACAACAGCATCATCTCTGGCGGCCCGGGTGCAGCACCTTGGTTTGACAAAGTCAAATCCCGCTTTGACGGCATGGATGACAAAGCCTTCCGCGAGGCAGGCTTTCGCGCTGTCCCCGGCTGTTTCGTACGCGATGCGGCCTATATTGCGCCCAAGGTTGTTTTGATGCCCTCCTTCGTCAACATCGGCGCTTATGTCGATGAAGGCACGATGGTAGATACATGGGCCACCATCGGCTCTTGCGCCCAAATCGGCAAGAACTGCCATATCTCGGGCGGCGTCGGTATCGGCGGCGTGCTGGAGCCGTTGCAGGCTGGCCCCGTGATCATCGAAGACAATTGCTTCATTGGCGCGCGCGCAGAAGTCGCCGAGGGCGTGATCGTTGAAGAAGGCTCTGTCCTCTCCATGGGCGTTTATCTGGGCGCGTCCACCAAAATTATCGACCGCGCAACAGGTGAGATTTTCATGGGCCGCGTACCGGCATATTCGGTTGTTGTATCTGGCACCCTGCCCGGCAAGCCTTTGCCGGATGGTACACCGGGCCCCAACTTGTATTGCGCCGTGATTGTGAAGCGCGTGGATGAAAAAACCCGCTCCAAAACTTCCATCAACGATCTCCTGCGGGAATAACCGCCATGCATGACGCGGCCGTTAAGCTGTTGCAAGACTTGATCCGCTGCCCAAGCGTGACGCCCATCGAAGGCGGCGCCTTGGCTGTGCTGGAAAGCGTTCTAACCGCCGCAGGCTTTACCTGCCACCGTTTAAAATTCTCCGATGTCGATACGCCGGATGTTGAAAACCTTTATGCGCGGCTTGGCACAGACGCACCGCATTTCTGCTTTGCGGGTCATACCGATGTAGTACCACCGGGCGATACCGATGCCTGGAGCTTTGACCCCTTCAGCGGTGATATCCGTGAGGGTTATGTTTGTGGCCGTGGTGCTGCCGACATGAAAGGGCCGATTGCCTGTTTTGTCGCCGCCACACAAGCCTTCTTGCAACAACATAAACCGCAAGGCTCCATCAGCTTTTTAATCACAGGCGATGAAGAAGGCCCGTCTATCAACGGCACGCCCAAAATGCTGCAATGGCTGCAAGAACGCGGCGAGAAAATTGATTTCTGTCTGGTGGGGGAACCCACATCGCGCAAAACATTGGGCGATATGATCAAGATCGGCAGACGCGGGACTTTCACAGGCTACCTGACGGTTGCAGGCAAGCAAGGCCATGTCGCCTACCCGCATCTGGCGGATAACCCCGTGCCGAAACTGGTCAAACTGTTGGCAGCCCTTGATGCGCTGGTGCTGGATACGGGTAGCGACCACTTTGACCCGTCCAATCTGGAAGTGGTCAATATCGACATTGGCAACAAAGCCGAAAACGTGATCCCCGAAAAAGCGCGCGCGACATTTAACATCCGATTCAACGACCACTGGAGTGGTACAACGCTGGAGCAAAAACTCCGCGCAACGCTGGACGCTGCCAATACACCCTATGATTTAAAAATCCGCGTGGGTGGGGAGAGTTTTTATACCGCCCCCGGCGACCATTCCGCCATGTTGGTGCAAGCCATTGAAAAAGCCACAGGCCACAAGCCTGAACTCAGCACCAGCGGCGGCACATCAGATGCGCGTTATATCAAAAACCATTGCCCTGTGATTGAATTCGGCATTGTGGGCGATACCATGCATAAAATCGATGAGCGCGTGGCCGTTTCCGACATGCACGCGCTCACCGATATTTATCTGGATATCCTTAAATCTTATTTCAAAATTTAAGCCGCCCTCTCCTTATTGACACTGGCAAGGGTAGTAAGCATAGCCACCCGCACAGGCCGCACAAGGCGATGAACACAGTTTCTGGTCAACGGAAGGTGCCGGGCATTCCATCCCCAGACGGAATGGCAGCTGGTTACCTTCACCACTTTGCGCACCCACCGAGACGTAGCGGTAGATGGCAGAGCTGCAGAAGCGGTTCTGCTCAACCTTCGGTCCCAGAAGACCCGTGCTGCAATCGATTTGTTGCGTATATTCGATATGGCCGGTTTCCGGTGACGGGCAGGGCTCGTTCGACGGGTAAATATAGCTCGAGTTACACGTACAGTTCACGGGGCCGTTCTCCGTCCAAGGCGTTGTTGCCGGAGAGCCACAAGTGACCTGACGGATCAAGTCGACGCTGCCGCTATATGCAGGGCCATATTTGCCCTGATTGTTCATATAGGTCGAGCAACTTTGTGACGAGAACTCGTCATGCGGTGTGCAAGAGCAGGTATCCGAGCCCCCAACCAAAGCCCAGCCACTCCATTTGCCGGAGGTTGCATTGGTACAGGTCCACGTAGATTCCTGCTGCGCTGGCGTGCCAGAAGATGGTGTGAAATAGGCGCTATAGCCCAAATCACTACAGGTACGATTGCGTGAAATTGTATGCGGGCCGATACAGGCGCAGCTGCTTCTGTCCCAAGCCGTGTAGGTTGTATTACCATCCGGGCAGGTACGTGAATACATGCGCGATGCTGTACCTGTCCAACATTCGGGACGACGGCAACGGGTTTTGTTTAAATCCCCTTCTGGCGTTGTACCACTGGCGCTGACATAGCAATCTTGCGTCTGCAACTGGTTGGCAATCGGTGTGCAACTGCAAGAACCGGAAGTGCTTGTTTGCACCCAGGTGCCACCGTTACAGGAGAAATGCCGCTGGAAAGACGCGCCATAAACAGGCGTTGAATATGTTGAGCCATTCAACCGTGTCGGGATCACTGCTTTTTGCCATACGCCTGCAACCTGACACATATCGACTTCTTTTTGCGCGCAGGCTTGAACGCCGTTACAAACAGGGTTACCAATTGCGTCAACACCGCTCATAATCTGTCCGGGCGGGCAACCCACAACGGGCGTTGTGGTACAGGCCGCAAGACCATTGGCAATACCTGTCATGTACGAACCCGGGGGGCATTGCAAAGCCGGTTCATCGCCCGCAATAATATTGACAGCAAAGCAGTCATCGCCTGCACCGTTGGTATCGCAAACGTCGCGGATCTCGATATTCTCGTCAGCTTTCATATCGCCTTGCACATGCATCACGGCCAAGGGCGAGTCATGGCCAATACCGATACGACCGCCGGCAGGCACGTCCACCATATCCACAATGTCAAAACCGTTTGTACCCATCACGCGCCACAAGGGGGTCTCGATCGAGGCATAATAACGGATGTAATCATCATAGTGGTCAGAGCTATCCGTGGTCGCTTTGGACGACACACGATAACGGGCTTTGTCACGGTCTGTCCCAGACGTCGAAGTATCACAGTTCAACGCATCCAATGCCGCTGTAATGGCAGGGCATGGCAAAGCAACAGAACCATTACGGTTATAGCCGCCACGGCGATCTTGGCCCGCGCTAAAAATCACAAAGTGAGCAGAAGACGGCGGGTCAATCACTGTTGCATCCGCGCCATCGATCAGGCTGATACCGCCGGCATCTTTCCGGTACGTATCTGAAACCGCCAGCGTTTCCGTCACGGCGTAATTCAGCTTCAAACCGAAGCCATCTTCAGATTCTTTCTCGGAAATGGACAAGACACGGAAAGGAATAGCACCGCGACGTACACGCGGCAGCACCATCGTCGTCCCGCCGGGATTGGGGTTAACGTTAACAAGACGCTCGCCCTCTTCTACGCAAATACCGCTCGCGCAGTTACCGGGTGCCAGCGCCGTGATTGCACAATCACCTTCCATACCGTATTCAGCATGGCCACGGCCAACGTCTGCACGCGCGGGGCAAGGATAGCGCCCGTTCTGGATCAAAAAGTGGCTGACCGCGTTAATGACACGCGATGTATTCTGAACCGTTTCACGCTCAACTTTATTTTTGTGATAGATGTTATAAGCGGAAGTACCTGCTGCCAGCAACAAACCCAAGACGCTCATCACGATTGCCATTTCAAGCAGTGTATAACCGTATTGCAACGCTGTCTTTTTCCCTGACATGACCTTATCGCTCCTCGAAAATAAAATACGCAAAATGGTTCTTCCCTGATTTATGCCTTACGGACAAGCTGGTGTTGTATATCCGGCAAAGCCGGGTGCGCGACATTTGGGCGAGCTATCTGCACAGAAGCCGACCAGAAAACTGCCCGCCGGGCAATTCCAAGGCGTGCTGTCGACAGCACCGCTGCATACTTCGGTTCTATTGGAGATACCGCTCATCACAACACTCGAGCCGCAGCTAATCCCCACACCACCGATCATCTCGGCATCAAAACAATCTCCGCCATCCACATCGCAATACAGGCTGGCACCCACATTGACCGCGCGGATCATACCGTTCACTTCCAAGGCCTGCTCTGGCGCTTCTGTGCCGATACCGACCAAGGTCTGGTTACTGCGCACAGAAGAAATACCCGTATAATACCATTTGTCACTGGCGGCGACGTAGGTACTGGACATGAAGGCATCATCGTACCAATCGGCCGAGCCTTGCACGAGAACAAGACGCGCCGCATCACGGAACGTGTTTGAAAATGGGTTGCAGTTCACCGCATCGCGCGGGTTATCCGGTACAACACCGGCACCGATCACAGCACAGGGCAATGCAAGCTGGCCTTGCGCCGACCACGCACCTCTTCTATCCGGCCCGTGTGACATGACTGCGAAGGGGAACGATTTAATTGTACCGTTACCCAAACCATCCGTCACTTTCGGGTTCTGGATATCTGCATATGTGCCTGTTGTGTCACTCCAGGAATTATAGTTCAGCACGCCGTAATCCAGCTTAAACGAAACTCTTCCCGCAGGCGGCGGATTGACGTTGGACACGATATTGCTATTCGATAAAAGCTCTGTCACGGCATAGGTCATCATCATGCCCCAGCCATCATAAGCCTCCCACAACGCCAGCCCCAAAGACTTGTAAGGGATAATCCCGCGCAAGATGCGGTCACGCTCGATCAACGGCGTGGGGCCAACCCCGTTATCTGCAGACGTCAGTGAACGGCGCGAACCTTCAACGCGGCAGAACCCCGTTGCATTACATGTGGCTGTTGGCGTCAACGTGCCCGGCCACGCACCAATCGCGGGGCAATTTTCAATCCCTGAGGTTGGATCATCCGAGGGCAGGTTGGGAATAGCAGGACACGGCAGGCGGCCATTCTCGGACAGGAACTTACCCAAGGCAACTTCGATATTCTGTTTTTTCTCGAGCGTGCTGTTCAGGGCTGTACGTTTTTGATATTCGTTGAATACCTGCAAAGAGGTTGCCACCATAAGCCCGATAATAACCATGATGATTGCAAGCTCGATCAGCGAAAAACCAGCCGTGCAAGAGCTTGCCTGCTTGATCTCGTTTTTGATCTTTCCCATACGAATCATGCGTAACCCTTTAAATTCGACACACACACCTATTCTATATCTTATCCTGTTGAATTGAATAAATTGTTAATAATTTACTATCTCTTGGTTTAATTTTAATAAAATCAACAACATTGGCATTTTTGGCCGCCCCCACAGCGATTATGCGGACACAACACAAAAACAACACCCGAAGATGCGGGTAAGATCATTTTTTATAAAACAGAAAAAACCTTAGAGCGGCGCGCAGACAAGTGCGCCTGCGCTAAAACCGACGACGAATTCAGCTGGATCGGCGCATTCCTGACCGGCTGGCAGGATGAATTTAGGGATATTTGTACACTCGATATTAGAGAACCGGATACGCTGTGCCGCGGCAAAAGTACCTGGCGCCGGCGCTGGACAAGCCATACCAGCCCCGCCTAACAAGGCAGGCGTAAAGCAGTTGGTTGTCAGCGTTTCGTCACAGATCTGTACGGAGCGCGTTTTTGCGGCGCGCATTTCACCCGCCACATGCAGTTTACGCTCTGGCGTATTGGTGCCCACCCCGACATTACCCGGATTGGCGTTATACATCACGATAATCGTACCGCCGCCGCCTGTTGTGTTCTCGGCAAATTTCCAAAGTTCTGACAGCGTATAAGCACGGTATGCCACGATATCATCAAAATAATTGGCACCTTGCGCCATAGCGCGCAGACCGGACACATAAACACCATCCAGATCACAGTTGTTCAGATCTTGCCCCGTCCCCGTACACGGGAACAACTGACGCCCTAGCTGATCATAAGCACCGATATGATTTTCGCCGTGTGCAATGACAACATAATGCGCACTACCCGCTGGTTTCAGCAAAGAAATACCTGTCTCTGTCACCACATCGATGGCGCCATAGTTGGAGTTAAAGCTATTCGTGCTGACCTGCGAGCCTGTCACCGCATAGGTCATCTGATAACCCCACGAGTCTAAAACATCACCAAGGGCGACTTCTTTGAAAGAAGAATCTGTCGGGTTGTATTGCGTGGGATCCGCCGGATTACAAGTCACAGAAAGACCCGTTGCTTTATTGTAGCAAATATCCCGCTCCATCCCCGTCTTCAGCGTGCGGTAGGGAATGGCGCCAATAAATACCGGATCAGGGTTCGTGTTACCCACACCAGGGCCCGGCGTGACACGCGCACCCGCAACCCAGCAAATACCAGTGTTACCGGGGCCCGTACAGTTACCCGGGCCGCCCAACGTGTTTACAAGATTAACGCAGCGATTGGGGTTTGCCCCCGGGACACCCTCGATACCCGCATTGGGGTCTGACAAAGGCAACGTCGGGTCCGCCGGGCAAGGATAGCGCCCGCGCTCGGAAAAATAACCGGAAAGACTTGTATTGATGATGGCCTGACGGTCATAAACCTGACGCGTCATATTATCTGCAAGATAAATTTTATATGCCTGCATAATAGCCACGAGCGCAAGACCGGATAACACCATCACAATGGCAAATTCCACAAGCGTAAAACCGCTTGTTTTCTGCCCTTGCGCGGCACAACGTTGCTGACGTGAATTGGCAAACATACTAATGATTCCCTGATTCAGATACTCGTTCATCAATTATATTGTAATCTCAAACCCTTAAACAATAAGTTAATAAATACTTATAAAAAGAAGCCCGGGATTGCTTCCGGGCTTCTTTTTATTATGTATCAGGCGATTAACCTTGGATACGCATAATCAAACCACAGTTCTTGGTCGTTGTGGATTCCAGATAGATCGGGTTCGCCGCACTCACGGAGCAGCTTGCCTGTGTACCATAGGACTGCACGTAGCCTGTGATCGGGTTACCATCGTCAATACGACGGTCGATCTGGGCAGCGCGTGCCGGTGTCATCGGCTGTTG
>JBGTNC010000173.1:0-2724 GCA_041743265.1 Alphaproteobacteria bacterium
CTTGGCATCGGAGCAGATCAGCTGGCGCAAAATATCTTCGCTTTTTTGCCACGGCACAGCGGTATCTTTTTTGCTGTGGATCAGCCGTACCGGAAACGGCAGGTGGATTTTTTCATGCAGCAGCAGGTGTTTTTTGCCGTCTTCAAATAATTGCAGCGTCAGCGGATACGGATCACCGTAATCATTCGGACGATAGATGATGCCTTTGGTCAGCAAATGACGGCGTTCTTCTTCGCCAAATTCCTTGTGGAAAACATCCTCGGTAAAATCCGGCGCGGGCGCAATGCCCACCAGCCCTGTGATGCGCTTGGTACGGGCGACCGCCAGCAACAGTGCAATCCAGCCGCCCATGGAAGATCCCACCACAATCTGCGGGCCTTCGGTTAGTTGGTCAAACACATCCAGTGCGTCTTGCCGCCATTGACCGATATTGCCTGTGTTGAAATCGCCGCTGGAAATGCCGTGACCGGTGTAATCAAACCGTACAAACGATTGATGCCGTGCACGGCACTGCTGTTCCAGAAAAATCGCCTTGGTGCCTGTCATGTCAGACCGAAACCCGCCGCAGAAAATAACACCGGGCAGCGTTTTGGATGAACCTTCATAGCGATGATAGGCAATCTCGATGCCGTCGCGCGGGCGCAGGGTTTTATGTGTCATAACGGGCCTCCTTATTTATGGGGCCATTCTACCCCCGATTTTTGCAGAAAAAAAGCCCGGCTTGGTTAAAGCCGGGCTCTCAAGTCTCAAGGTGCCTTAAGGTGTGTGTAAAAGTCAGTACAAAAAGTGTCTCAGAAAGATGTCGTTATCGTCGCGTGGTCATTCGCGTGATTAAATCACCTCCAGCATTTTTGCGACCAGCGGGTGACGGACAATATCGGTATCGCGCAAGGATTCGACGGCAATGCCCTCGACCTTCGCAAGTTTGGCAGCCATATCGCGCAGGCCTGATATACCTTCCAGCAAATCCGACTGGTCAGGGTCACCAGTGATGACCATGGTGGCATTCCAGCCCAGGCGGCTGACGATCATTTTAATCTGGCTATATGTGCAGTTCTGCGCTTCATCAATCACCACAAAGGCGTTGTTCAGCGTGCGGCCGCGCATATATCCCACAGGGGCAATCTCAATCTCGCCGCTGTCAATGCATTGCTTCAGGCGTTTCAAGCCCATCCGGTCGTTCAGCGCATCGTAGAGCGGGCGCAGGTACGGGGCCATTTTATCTTCCAGATCACCCGGCAGAAACCCGATTTTCTCGCCCGCTTCAATGGCGGGACGGGAGAGGATGATACGCTCCACCTTGCCTTTGGTGAAAGCCTCCACCGCAGCGTTGATGGCAAGATATGTTTTACCCGTACCGGCAGGGCCGACGGCAAAAACAAGGTTGTGGCTGTCAATCGCGGTCATCAAACGCTGCTGCCCTTCGCTGCGCGGGCGCACGTTTTTGACATAGCTTTGGTCGCGTTGATCTTGAAAGCGCTCCAGCGGATCCCAGTCGTTGCTGCCGAAGAGGTGACGCACATCACTTGTGCCTTTCGACTGGCCTTTGGGGCCGCGATTTGTTTGCTGATAGGCGGCGACTTTGGATTTTTTACCCATATATTATTTTCTCCCCTGTGCAGTGGTGCCTTGTGGACGGTGGTAGTGAATGGAAAAGCGTTGCGCCTGCTCCGGGCACAAAAAAACCTCCCAAGGGGAGGCGGCATAGCTTTTGACAAGACGGGTGGCGGGACTGGCAATGACCAATTTTGCAATTTGGTCGGCGCCGAAAGCCGGAGGTAGGACGTTAAGCCTGATGAGATCCAATGAGATACTCCCCTGATAAAAACCCTAAACACAATGTACGGCAAACCGATTCGCTTGTCATCAAAATTTTGTGTGTCGCGCAAAAATTTTACGCCACATGTTGTGGGGAGAGTCTTTTTGGAAAAGGAAAGTGCAAGGGCACAGAAGCGAAAAATGATTCAAAAAACCATCAGCCGTGGCGGCGGATTTCCGCTTCAATCACCGCAGGCGGGGCCGGCGATTTGGGCACCTGTGCAAGGGCGGCAGCAGTAATTTTTTGCACATCATCGGATGCAAATCTTTCGATATATGTTCTCAATTCATCCGTCGGTTCAATCTTTTTCATGAGCATGTCGACAAGCGGCACATCGCGCTGGTCAATCGCGCGTTTCAGCATTTCCGCATTCGGGATAACGCCCGCCGTCATGCATTTATCTGCCAGATGATGATCACGAAAGGCGACGGAAATTTGCAGCATTTCTTCGGTAAACGACGCACCCTTGGCGGCGAGTAAATCAATCGTCTCATGCTCGCGGCGGTAAAAGGCCTGTGTCATGTCCTCGGTCAGTTGCGCGATTTTCGAATCCACCGCATGGCTGTTGAAGGATCTGCTGAAAGCGCTGTCATCAAGAAAAAGCATGCCCACACCCTTTGTTCCGCTAAACCCCCGGCAAACCCATCACCGCCTGCCACACCACCCGCCCGACAAGACAGGCAGATTTTTGTATCTTTATTATTATACATAAAGTTTAAAATGCGGTTAAAGGGGGACGATGCTGAATAGAATACATAGGCTCAATAAAGCCGCCATCGCTATGCGGCGCCTATGCGCTTCCTTCACGGTGGGCATTATTGGGGCAGTAGCTACTTTTTCTGGTCGGCGGCAGGCGCGGTTTTGCTTAATGCGTGGTTCAGGCAGTCTACGTATTCCAATGCCGG
>JBGTNC010000174.1:0-21676 GCA_041743265.1 Alphaproteobacteria bacterium
GCCATAGGCTGCGGTGCGGGCATAGATGGGTTTATTCAAGGACAAACGTTCACGGATCATGCGCGGACGGAAATCTGCCACAGCCTGTAAGGCTTGTGACAACGCCAGATCACTAAAGCGGCCTGTGCCGTGCGTGTTCACATAGATCGAAATCGGATGCGATACGCCAATGGCATAGGAGAGCTGGATCGTGCAACGCTCGGCAAGACCGGCAGATACGATGTTTTTCGCAGCGTGACGGGCAGCATAAGCGGCAGAACGGTCAACTTTTGTCGGATCTTTACCGGAGAAAGCGCCGCCACCATGCGGGGCCGCGCCACCGTAAGTATCCACGATGATTTTACGACCTGTCAGGCCACAGTCCCCATCGGGGCCGCCAATGACAAAACGGCCGGTCGGGTTGACGTAGAACTCGTCTTCGTCACACATCCAGCCAGAAGGCAGAATGTTTTGTACATGCGGGCGTACCATTTCACGGACTTCGTCTTGCGAAACGGAAGCATCATGCTGCGTAGAAACGACAACAGATTTTGCGCGAACAGGTTTGCCGTCAACGTATTCAAGACTCACTTGGCTTTTGGCATCAGGCCCCAGTTTGTAAAGAGCGCCTGAATGACGCGCTTCGGCCAGTGATTTCAAAATAGCGTGGGAGTAGTGGATAGCAGCCGGCATCAGGCTTTCTGTTTCCATGCAGGCGTAACCGAACATGATGCCCTGATCGCCAGCACCTTCGTCTTTGTTGCCAGCGGCATCAACGCCCTGTGCAATATCAACGGACTGCGCATGCAAGCGCACATCGACCTTGATTTTTTCCCAATGGAATTCTTCTTGCTTGTAACCAATGTCGCGCACAGCGTGACGGGCTACAGTTTCGATGATTTCAGGTGTGAGGGAAGACGGGCCACGTGTTTCACCGGCAATGCACAGAAAGCCTGTTGTCGCCAAGCATTCGGCGGCCACACGGGCTTCCGGGTCAGCATTCAGGTAGGCATCAACAATGGCGTCCGATACACGGTCGCAGAGTTTATCGGGGTGACCTTCGCCAACGGATTCACTGGTGAAAATGTATTTTTGCTCGCTCATAAATATCCTTTTGCAGAGTGTGTGGTTAAAACATACTGCATTATATATAGGCGAGGACCTTGCTGCGCAGCAACAGCTAAATGACCTTCAATTATTGCTAAATAAGGGGATTATTCGTCCGATACGGACTTGGCCATAGCCTTGGCCATCTCAACCAGTTGTTTTTTCAGGCGTGGTGTGCCGATTTGCTCGTAAGCACGCACCAGCTCAAGCACATCGCGCTTGGTCATAGGATCGGGCTCTAGTGCTTCTTGCTTGTTATCGGAAACGCCTCTTATGGCAAGTTTTTTGCCACCTGTCAGGGGCAGGCAGCCATCCAGAAAATAATCCATAGTGACTTTCAGGGCGCGGCTGATATCAGCCAGTCTGCTGACGCTGATACGGTTGGTGCCGCGCTCGTATTTCTGGACTTGCTGGAATGTCAGGCCGATGGATTTGGCCAGTTCTTCTTGGCTCAGGCCCAGCATCAACCGGCGGGATTTAACTTTTGCACCGACGTGTGTATCGACCGGATGTGGACCTTCATCGTCCGTGCGGGTGCGGGGCATGATCTGAACCTTTGTTTTAAAAATCTGTATATTTGAATTATACAGCCATACAACCCCTCATTGTCAACATACATATGTATTCAACCCTGTATTGTACATAAAGGGCCGCCGCAAAGTATCGGAATTTCAGTGGATTAGGAATTTTTCTGCCTGTACGACATGAAAAGCCCGAGGCTTGTGAAAAACAGAAACAGACCCCAGAAAGCGCTATCGCCGATCCGGCTATAAAGAGTGGGGGGCAGTGCTTCTGGCAGGATACTATCCAGCGTGCCTTCGGTCAGCAGGGGTTGTTGGGCGATGATGCGGCCCAGCGGGTCGATGACCGCTGAGATGCCCGTATTCGCGGCACGGGCGAGCGGTAGGCCCTCTTCGATCGCACGTAGGCGGGCAATGGCCAGATGTTGGTGCGGGCCTGCTGTGCGGCCATACCAGCCGTCATTCGTGACGTTGACCAGCCATGCGGGGCGGTCGTTCTGGTCAACCACGGCGGCCGGAAAAATGACTTCATAGCAAATCAGCGGGCTGAAAGCGGGCATACCTTCGGGTCTGAGGGTTTTGGCACCATCACCAGGGGTAAAATCACCAATACCGGACATGGCCGCTGCCAAGGGCTTGATAGAGGCAAAATTCTGTCGGAAGGGGATGTATTCCCCAAAGGGGACCAGATGATGCTTGTTGTAAGTACCCAGTACTGTGGCGTCTTTGCCAAACATGGTCAGGCTGTTGTGGTAACCGGTCGCCATTTGTTGTTTGTCCAGCGTCACACGCATATTGCCGACAATTGCGATGGCATTGGCGGGCAGGCTATTGGCGATATAGCGGGTAATATCGGGGAAATGCTCAAGGTCAGCATCAACCGCGGTTTCGGGCCAGATAATAAAGCGCGGCGGCGGTGTTTCTTCGGTGTCTGTGCTGCGTGAAAGTTTGATGTGGTGTTCCAGATTGCGCCACTGCGCGTCATCGTCCCATTTCACGTTCTGGGGCAGGTTGGGCTGCACGATGCGGATTTCAACGTCGCCGGATTGTTTGGTCGGGTTATCAATCATGCGCCATATGCCAAAGCCAGCAAGCAGGACAAAAGAAAGTGTCGCGGCAATCGTCAACCCGCGCTTGTGATATAGCAGGGGAACGGCAGCCCAGAAGAGGGTGAGCAGGCTCAGGCCATAAATGCCAGTCAGAGAAACGGTTTGTAATATGGCGGGCGTATGATCCCAGACCTGTCCGGGCAAGTTCCACGGAAAGCCTGTCAGAATATGCCCACGTGCATATTCAACCAGCGCCCATACGGAGACGAATAGCAAAGTATAGGCTTCCGGCTTTTCGCGCCAATGCCAAACGCAAAGCGGGACAAGGCTATAAAAAAGCCCAAGGAGTGCGGGCCCTGCGATAAGAGACAGCGGCAGCACCCAGCCCCATTGTTGAATATCGACAAAAAGGGCGGCACTGACCCAATATAATCCGAAGATAAAATAGCCAGCGCCAAAGGCCCAGCCGCAGAGAAAACTGCGAAACCGTGTGGGGGCTTGCTGTGCCAGTATAATCAGGCACGGCACGGATAAAAAGATAACCGGAAAAAACCCAAGCGGCGGCAGCGCCAAAGTCATGGCGGCACCCATCCCGAAAAGGGTTGCGTATTTTTTAAAACCGGAGAGTTTTTGCAGGCGTGTTTTCATGGCCTTTATTTACCTGATTATCCGTACAAAGGCCAGTATGGGATTTTAGCTAGGGGATTATTCGGCGCTATCCTGCTTTTGCGGCAGGTTACGTACACGCAGGCGCATAATGCGGCGCGGGTCGGCATCGATGACTTCAAATTCAAGGCCGCTGTCGTGTTTGATCAGCTCGCCCCGTGCCGGCACGCGACCTGCAATATAAGACACCAAGCCACCTAATGTATCGGCTTCTTCGTGGTCTTCATCTTCGGTAAACAAGGTGCCATAGCGAGCTTCGAAATCTGTCAGCGGCAGGCGGGCATCGACAATGGCGGAGCCATCCGGACGCTCGATAATCTGCGGGGAGACATCGAAATCAAATTCATCATCAATCTCACCAACAATCGCTGAGATCAGATCGTTAATTGTAATCAGCCCGTCAATGCCGCCGAATTCATCAACCACAAAGGCGATATGTACTTTTGACTGGCGCATTTGCAACATCAAGTCCATCACGCGCATGGCGGGGGAAACGACCAGCACATCACGCATAATATCACGGATTTCAAAATCCGTACTTTGCGCCAGATGTGTGACGAGGTCTTTCATATTGATGACGCCGACAATGTTATCAAGGTCATCTTTGTAAACGGGTACACGGCTGTGCGGTTTTTGCGCCAGTAGGGCGTAAAGTTCTTCTTTTGCTGCGCTCACGTTAATGGCGGTGATGTCGGCGCGCGGTACCATGACATCGACTACGGGCAAATCGCGTAATTGTAGAATGTTGGAAATCAATGCGCGTTCATGCGCGGCAACGGAAGATTGCGGGCCGGAGTCTTCTTCATCCATTAATTCTTCAATGGCATCGCGCAGAGAATCTTCGTTATCAAAACGGCGACCGGGGAAGAGGTTTTTCATCCAGCTTTTAAGACGACTTTCCCCTTCACGCGCAGGTGGTGCTGCGGGCGGTACAGGCGCCGCGTTCTGCGGACTGCCTATCGGGGGGTCTTCTGGGTCAGGATCGCCTTTTTTCAAAGCGTCTTCTGTGGGGCGGTTATTTGCGGACATGCGCACGCCGCTTTGGATTGGTTTTAACATTGCCTTGTTCATCATGTGAATCATTATAGGGGTCAGGATAGCCTAAGCCAGTCAAAATGTCACATTCTAATTTTTCCATAATTTTAGCGTCTTTCGGACGCATGTGATCGTAGCCAAGCAGGTGCAAAATACCATGCACGATCAAATGGATAGTGTGATCTTTCAGGCTTTTATCCTGTTCTTGTGTTTCGCGCAGGATGGTTTGGTAGCTTAAGACCACATCTCCCAGCGGTACGGGCATTTTGGGTGGGAAGAAATCCAGCTCTGCCTTTTTGAACGTCTCCATATTGATCTGCGGGAAGGACAGGACATTGGTTGCTTTGTCCATGCCGCGATAATCGTGGTTGAGTGTTTTGATCGTCCGGTCATCCGTCAGGATAATCGATACCTCGAAATCGCGCCGTGCAAAGGCGGCGGGTTTTTTGGCATTGCCAAAAGCCGCAACGGCGGCTTCGTCGATCAGGATGTTCATTTTTGGAAAGGCACGTTTCCATTTATCGGATGCCTTTTCAAGATGCACGGAAAAGCTTTTGGTGCGGGCCATGCTGTTTTATGCCTTTTTGTCTGGGGTTTTCTTGTCGCGCTTTTCATAGGCTTCGACAATGCTTTTTGCCAAGCGACTGCGGACGACGTCCGCTTCGCCAAAGCGTATGAAGGCAATATCCTTCACGCCGGTTAAAACGTCAATCGCATCGTGCAGGCCAGATCTTTGCCCGTGAGGCAAGTCGGTTTGCGACAAGTCACCGGTAATAATCATCCGGCTGCCTTCACCGATACGGGTCAGGGCCATTTTCATTTGTGCAGGCGTTGTGTTCTGGGCTTCATCCAAAATAACAACTGCGCTGGACAATGTACGTCCCCGCATAAAAGCAAGCGGTGCAATTTCGATACTGCCATCTGCCAAACGTCTTGCAATCTGGTCAGGGGGCAGCATGTCGTGCAGCGCATCGTAAATCGGGCGCAGGAAGGGATCGATCTTTTCTTGCATCGTGCCCGGTAAAAAGCCGAGACGCTCGCCCGCTTCAACAGCAGGTCGGCAGAGGATCAAACGGTCAATCTCGCCTGCTTGCATCATCACGACGGCTTGTGCCACGGCCAGAAAGGTTTTACCCGTACCGGCAGGGCCCAGACCAAAGACCAGATTATTGGCGCGAATGGCATCCAGATACTCTGCCTGTTTAGGTGTGCGGGCGGTAATGTCGCGGTTTTTTGCGCGCACACGCAGGTGGGATTCTTTGAGGGCTGACATCGCCGTATCACGCGTGGCGGTATCCATCGGGCTGCGGGCGACTTGAATGGCGGAAGATACTTCTTCGATGCCAACCTCCATCCCTTTGATCAGCCGTTCCCACAATACATCGAAAACAGCCTGCGCTGCGCGCAGGTTTGTTTTGTTACCTGTGATGACAAGCTCATTGCCGCGAGAGGCAATCTCTACATCCAGTTCTTCTTCGATATGTGCAAGGTGGCTGTCGTGTTCGCCAAAAAGCTGGGGGACGAGTTCGTTATCGTCAAATTGAAGTCCGATGCGACGGACGGGTTGTTTGCTCAAATGCCGCTCCTGTTTGTGCCGCTATGAAAAGCGGGGTTAGGTACAAATACCTAACCCCACTTTACCACGAAAAGTTCAAGATTCATTAATCACGGTATTTAAGTACCGTTATTTATGCTTGAGGCGGTTTTGGCGCCTTTGGTTTGTCCAGTTTTGCCACCGGCTCTTCAGACGGGCCTTCCAAAGCATCAACGATGCGCTGGACGGTCGGGTGACGGACAACTTTGGTCAGGTTTACGTGACCAATGCCTTCGACGCCCTTCAGTTTGTCGGAAGCCCATTTCAGACCGGATTCGGCGATAATGTCTGTTTGCTCTGGGTCACCTGTGAATACCATTTTGGAACCATTGCCCAGACGGGTCATGGCCATTTTGGTTTGTTCACGTGTACAGTTCTGTGCTTCATCCACAATAATGAAAGCATCTTCAAACGTACGACCACGCATCAGACCGACGGGAACGATTTCAATCGTGCCTGCGCTCATCAGTCTGTCCATGGTTGCTTTGCCCATGACTTTTGTCATTTCATCGTAAAGCGGGCGCATGTAGGGGTCGAGTTTTTGCTTTTGGTCGCCAGGCAGGTAACCCAGTTTTTCACCAGCTTCTTGTGCAGGGCGTGCCAGCAGAATACGCTTCACTTCGCCTTTGTTGAACATCTCAACAGCTTTTACAACAGCTACGTGTGTTTTGCCTGTACCGGCTGGGCCCAGACCAAAGGTCACATCGCTTTTTGCGATAACATCCAGCAACTGGATCTGGCCTTCGTTTTTCGCTTCAAACTTGTAGGGTTTGTGCTGTGCAGGCTCATCAAAGCTGCGGCGCAGTGAGTTGTCGTTCGAGCGATAGCCGTTGTCGTTGCCGCCACCATGGCGGGATTTGGAAGCAGCGTCTGCGATATGTTGTTTGGTCATGTGAGTCCCCGATGTGAATTGTTGGAGGAGAGTGTTGAATCCATTGCGTACATTTTCTTCGTTGTAGTCAGGTGTGGTGAATGTCAGCACACCGTCGCGGCTCTGGCCAAATTTTACGTTGAAGCTTTGTTCAAACGCTTTGCCCAAATCTTGTTTCTTTTGCAGGATAATATAAGCGAAATGGCGCGCGCGCTCTTGCGCATCCAGATCTATTTTGAATGTTGTGCTCATGCGGCAGCTGCCTTTCTCTTGTTGTCGGATGTCAGTACCGTTTCAGTGGTCGCGATCGTACCGGACATCCCGTTTTGGAAGGCTTTTTCAATCTTCACATCAACAATTTGTCCAAAGAGTCTCTCGGGTGCATCGTCAACATAGACGGATTGCATGTAAGGTGTTTTGCCCAGCAATTGCTGGCCACGGTTGCCACGGCGGTCAAACAAGACGGGCAGTGTTTTGCCGATAAAGCTGTCGTTGTAGCTTTGTTGTTGTTCAAACAACACGGCCTGCAATTCGTGCAAGCGACCGGTCATGACTTTTTCAGGCACGATACCGCTCATGACAGCGCCCGGTGTGCCGGGGCGCGGGCTGTATTTGAAGGAATAGCAAGACGCAAAGGTGACTTCGCGGACCAGCGCCATTGTGGCTTCATGGTCTGCATCTGTTTCACCGGGGAAGCCCACGATGAAGTCAGAGCTGAAGGCAAGGTCAGGCCGTGCTTTGCGCAGGCGTGCAATAATATCGAGATAAAATTCAGCGGTATGTTTGCGGTTCATCAGCTCCAGAATACGGTCGGAGCCGGACTGCACAGGCAAATGCAAAAACGGCATCAGGGCAGGGATGCTGCCGTGTGCGTCAATCAATGCATCATCCATATCGCGCGGGTGGGATGTCATGTAGCGAATGCGCTCAACACCTTTAATGTCAGCCACAGCGGCAATCAGGCTTGCCAAGTTCCATGTGCTGCCGTCTTTTGCTTCGCCATGAAAGGCGTTGACGTTTTGGCCCAGCAGCATGATGTCTTTGGCGCCTTGATCGACCTGCATTTTGGCTTCATCAAGAATTTGCGCAACAGGGCGGGAAAATTCTGCGCCACGGGTATAGGGTACTACGCAGAAGGTGCAAAATTTATCGCAACCTTCTTGAATGGACAAAAAGGCAGAGGGGCCTTGTGCTTCGGATCCTTGGGGGAGGTTGTCGAATTTCGATTCAACGGGGAATTCAGTGTTGACGACGCGTTTGCCGCCGGTTGCTTCCAAAATCATTTCGGGCAGTTTGTGATAGGTCTGTGGGCCAAACACCATATCGACATATTTGGCGCGCTTCATGATCACATCGCCTTCGGCCTGTGCCACGCAGCCAGCGACGGCAATCAATGCTTGCTCGCCTTTTTCAGCTTTGGCTTCTTTGTGGTTACGCAGGCGGCCCAGATCGGAAAAAACCTTTTCGGTGGCTTTTTCGCGGATGTGGCAGGTGTTCAGGATCATCAGGTCAGCATCATCAGGCTCTTCCACAGGCTTATAGCCTAAAGAGGCCAGAATATCGGCCATCTTTTTGCTGTCGTAGACGTTCATCTGACAGCCCCAGGTTTTAATAAAGAGCTTTTTCGTCATTGCATTCCCTGTTGTGCAATCTCGTGTTATTTTCAGTCGCCTGAGCGGATCACCATTAACCATATATTTCGTCAAACTGTCCAGTAAAATTTATACATAACTACGGAGAATCAATGACATGCGGCAAAAAATATTAATGATGGGCCCCATTCCAGCCGCGCAAATGCAGGAATTGGAAGATAATTACGCCGTCACACGGCTTTGGCAGGCCCAAAACCCCGAAGAAGCCCTGTCCGAGATTCGGCAAGATGTGACCGGTATTGTCAGCACGGCGTGGAGCGGTGTGAGCGCGCGTTTGATCAACGCGCTGCCCAATCTTGAAATCATCAGCCACTTCGGTGTGGGCTATGACAGCATCGATGTGCAAGCCGCACGTGATCAAGGCGTGATTGTAACGAATACGCCAGATGTTTTGACGGATGACACGGCAGACATTGGTATGGGGCTTGTCTTGTGCGTGTTCCGCCGCATGGTGGAGGCTGATATTTACGTACGCTCCGGCCAGTGGGTGAAAAAGGGATCAATGCCCTTGGGCCGTGCGCTGCGCGGTAAAACAATCGGCATCATCGGTCTTGGCCGCATCGGGCAGGCAGTGGCGCAGCGTGCGCGGGCTTTTGGTTTGAAAGTTGCCTATACAAGCCGGACAGAAAAGAAAGAAGCCGGTGATGCAATATTCTACGCCGATGCCGAACAACTGGCCGCAGCCTGTGATATTTTGATGGTCACCTGTGCCTATAGCCAAGAAACACATCATCTGGTCAATGCGGCAGTTTTGCGTGCTTTGGGCAAAACGGGCGTAATTGTTAATATTGCCCGTGGTAAAATAGTAGATGAACAAGCGCTGATTGATGCGCTTGAAAACGGCAGTATTTCAGGCGCAGGCCTTGATGTATTTGAAAACGAGCCGGATGTACCCAGTGCATTATGCCGTTTGGATAATGTCGTTTTACAGCCGCATCAGGGCAGTGCCACGCATGAAACGCGCGCGGCGATGGCACAGCTGGTGGTGGATAATTTGAAGCTGTACTTTGAAAAGGCAGAGGTTTTAACGCCCGTATAAGCTTTTTTACGGCAAAGCTTGCCAAGAATCGCGGGCTCCTGTAAACCTTCCCTTTCAACAAGAATAAGATGTTTGGGGCGGGTATTTACTCATGAAAAGACTTTTTGCTGTTTTGGCGCTTGCTGCGCTGCTGACGACAACAGCCACGGCTGAAGCCGCGCAGTGCTATAATGATCGCCAGTTTGAAGCAGAACAGGGCCTGCGTATTCACAGCGAATTGATGGTCATTTCCCTGACTTGCATGAAAATGCCGCAAGGCGCCAGCATGTACCAAAAGTACCAAGCCTTCACGAGCAAAAACAAAATCCTGTTGTCGTCTTATGAAGATGACATGATCGAATTCTTCCGCGCTCAAGGCGTGTCGGCACCCGAAAAAGAATTCCACACATTGCGCACGGCTTTGGCAAACCAGATTTCCCAGCATGCCATTAAAATGTCGACATCAAACTTCTGCCAGCATTTCGGCAGCCGTATTGATAGCGCATTGTCTATGGATCAACAAAAATTGCGCCGTTGGGCACAGCAGCCTTGGCCGAACAGCCCGACAAGCAAGCCTGTCTGCGGCGGTCAAGTGGCGCTGCGCAAATAATCAGAATGAGCGAAGTATAAGAAACTAAAAGAGTCAGCCCTTGTGGCTGGCTTTTTTAGTGGGCTTTTTGGGTGTGGGTTTTTCGCCATCGATGGCTTCTTGCATCTGCCGTGTTGTGCTCCAGTCCATCATCAAGGCATAGGCAAGGGCCAGCAGCGTGGGGCCGATAAAAATACCGATAAAGCCAAAGGCCAGAATACCGCCAATGATGCCAAGCAGCGTCAGCAAGAACGGCATGTCACCACGCAGGCTGATGAAGTATGGACGCAAGACGTTATCAACCATACTGACTGCCAATAAACCCCACAGGCCGATGAACAGCGCGCGATAGATCTCACCCTCGCTATAAAGCCAAAGTGCGGCAGGCAACCAGATGAGCGGTGGGCCATTGGGCACGAAGGACAGGAAGAACGTCATCAGGCCTAGAAAACTGGCCCCCGGTACGCCTGCAGCCCAAAAGCCGAAAGCAGCCAGTGCGCCTTGCGCAAGGGCAGTTCCCAGCATCCCGTAAACCACGCCAATTAAGGTGTTTTTGGATACTTCGAGCAATCGTTGTCCATACGGCCCGCCGAATTTATCAATCAGATTGCGTATACGGGTCGCGGCACGTGTGCCGTGGCGGAAAAAGAAAAACGCAATCATAACGCCGAGCGTTAAATCCAGTAGGCCGCGACCGATGCTGCCCCCCATGGCGATGAGACCTTTGGAAGTCATGCCTGCATATTCTTCCAGCAGTTTGTGAAAGTTTTCTTTGTCGGCGGTTAAGTCAGCCCAATACCCTTGCAGTGATTCTCCAGCATAGGGAATGGCAGCCAGATGATTGCCGACCACGGCTGTATTGCCGTTCAAGGATGTGCGCACCATGTCTGAAATTTTACCGAAGTTATCCGCACTGCTGGTACCGATGATGACAAGCGGTACGATAAAACAGCAGGCCAATAAAAGTGTCATGAGGGATGCGGCAAGGGCTGTGCGTTTTTTCATCCGCTTGTTCAGCCATTCAAAGGCCGGCCAAGTGGACAGCGCCAGAATGGTTGCCAGCAAGATCGCCGGAAAAAATGGGCTTAGAATAACAAGGCAGCCTGTCAAAATCACAACGACCGCGGAAATCCCCGCGATCAGTTGGTATATGTGGCTTCTTTCTTTCAGGTCAAACTTCAGCATTTTGTGCATCCCTTAACAAACTTCGCAAATAATAACATATACATAGGGGCTTCCCATCTTTCTTTTGCTTCTTTATAATCCCCGTTAATCATAATTATCGGTTCTTTTTGTGCCGCCCATCCTGCTTTTTCCGGAGGCTTCCTTTATATGTTTGCGCGTTTTTTTCTGGTGCTGTTTTGCTGCATGATTTTCACAGGCCCTGTCGTGCCGACCACGGCAAATGCCGAAATGGCGATGACGCAGGTCGAAATCTTTGAAAACGACGCGCTGCCCCCGATGCCGGGCGCGGAAGACGAAATTATCTCAACTGAATCTATAACGGAATCCATGTCGATTGATGCGCGGATTGATGCTGCGATCAAACCCATGTCGGAAAAAGCGATTGGCGTGATGTTTTATCCGATCACAATCATGGGGCAAGATGTACCGATGATTATCCTGTGGCTGATGTCCATTGGTATCTTTACGTCTTTCTATTTCGGCTTTGTCAGCATTCGGTTCTTGCCGCTGTCGTTGCAATTGCTGTGCGGAAAATATCAATCCAAAGACCGTCAGGGTCAAATCTCCAACTGGCAGGCATTGTCGACCAGTTTATCAGGGACTGTAGGGCTTGGTAATATTGCAGGTGTGGCGGTCGCGATCTCTACAGGCGGGCCAGGTGCCACGGTCTGGATGATTGTGATGGGCCTTTTGGGCATGTCCACGAAATTCACCGAATGTGCGTTGGGCGTTAAATATCGCCAGATTGCACCGGATGGTGAAGTCTCCGGCGGGCCGATGTATTACATTTCCGAAGGCCTGTCCAACCGTGGTTTGCCGATGCTGGGTAAAGCACTGGCAGCATTCTTTGCTTTTTGCTGCATCGGTGGTGCTATTGGTGGCGGCAATATGTTTCAGGCCAACCAGACATACCAGATGTTTATGCGTGTGGCAGGGGATGGCAGTTTCTTTGCGGATAAAGCATGGCTCTTTGGCCTTGCGCTGGCGGTGATGACGGCCGTTGTGATCATCGGCGGGATTCAAAGCATTGCCCGCGTATCCTCCAAAATCTTCCCTGTCATGGCGGGGCTGTACCTGTTGATCTGCCTGATTGTGATTTTTGGCAACCTGTCGGCACTGCCGGCTGCGGTTGAAAGCATTATCAGCGGTGCCTTTACACCGGAAGCCGTCGGTGGCGGTATTTTGGGGGCCTTGATTGCCGGGGTGCGCCGCGCCGTATTCTCGAACGAATCCGGTATCGGTTCTGCGGCCATTACGCATTCGGCGGTTAAATCCGACTCCCATATCACACAGGGCCTGATTGCCATGCTGAACCCGTTTATTGATACCGTTGTCATTTGTACAATGACTGCCTTGGTGATTGCGGTGACAGGTGTTTACACCGACGGTGCGGGTATCGAAGGTGTTGCCCTGACAGCGCGTGCCTTTGAAACGGTGGGCAGCTGGACGATTTACTGGCTGGCTTTGACTGTATTCCTGTTTGCCTTTTCAACGATTATCGCGTGGTACTATCTGGGCGAGAAGGGCTTTACCTTTCTGGCAGGCCGCAGCAAAGCCAAGACGATGGCGTTCAAGCTGTTTTATTGCAGCTTTATCGTGATCGGTGCGGCATCGAACCTGACGCATTTGATCGATCTGACGGATGCCTTGTTCTTCGCTATGGCGATTCCCAACGTCATCTTGTTGTACGTGATGGCACCGGAGATCAAGAAAGACCTCAAAACCTATGTTGAGGATTTGAAAACAAAGGCCTGAAAAACCTCAGAAATATAAACAAATTCATTCCTTTACGGCTCCTTAATCTATTCAGAGTATAAATAGATGTTGGGTTATTTAAGGGGGAATGGGTGTGTTTATCAAACATTTGATCATCGGGCTGATGTTTCTGGCTGTTTCGACAGGCAGTGCTTTTGCCGCGAGTGAGAAAAAAGAAGACGCACCGCCGACGATTGAATATTACGACCTGATGCCTGTAACAGTACCTGTAATGACCGATAAAGGCGTGGTGCAACAGGTCAGCGTTTCTGTGTCTCTTGAATGTGCCGCAGGTAAGCGCGACAAAGTTGCGGCCTATAAACCCAAATTGATGGATGCTTATTTGCGTGAACTGTATGGCGCGTTGGGTGGTGGGCATGCCATGATCCGTGGCAATGTCGTGGATATCGAGGCGGTCAAATCACGTTTATCTGATGTCACGACACGGGTTGTCGGGCCGGATATGGTCAACGAAGTTCTGTTGCAATCCGTACACCAGTACAAAACAACACGTTGATTTCAACCGGACCGCAAATAGCGGATCGCGGTATCTCTTTCAAATAAATAAAGCAATGTCCTGAGCGCTTTGCCGCGCGGGGATAACAGATCCGGGTCGCGGTCCAGAATAAGCCGTGCATCGTCATGCGCCGTTGCAATCAAATCATGGTGATGTTCGGGGCTTGTCAGGCGGAAGGCAGGCAAGCCGCTTTGGCGTGTGCCCAGCATTTCACCTGCGCCGCGTAGTTTTAAATCCTCTTCGGAAATAATAAAACCGTCTTCGGTATCGCGAATGGTGGTCAGGCGTTTTTTGGCGACTTCATTGGCATGCCCATAGAGCAACAGGCAGGTTGATTTGCCACTGCCACGCCCGATACGTCCGCGCAACTGGTGCAGTTGCGATAGGCCAAAACGCTCGGCATGTTCAATAATCATCACGGTGGCCTCGGGTACATCCACGCCCACCTCGATCACGGTGGTGGAGACGAGAATATCAAGCTCCCCGTGTGAGAATGATTCCATGATGCGGTCTTTTTCTGCTGGTTTCATACGTCCGTGCAAAAGCCCGATGCGGTCTCCAAAGTATTGATGCAGGTCGCGAAAGCGTTCTTCTGCGGCGGCCAAATCCAGCTTTTCGGATTCTTCCACCAGCGGGCAGACCCAATAGGCACGCTCCCCCGTGGCAATTTTTCGCTTGAGGCCATCTACCACTTCGCCCATGCGGTCGTTCGATACAATGCGTGTATCAATCGGCAAACGACCTGCCGGCTTTTCGTTGAGGCGGCTGACATCCATATCGCCATAAACGGTTAAGGTCAGGGTGCGCGGGATTGGTGTCGCTGTCATGACCAGTACATCGGTCATATTGCCTTTTTCAGACAGTTGCAGGCGTTGATGCACGCCAAAGCGGTGTTGTTCGTCAATAATCACAAAGCCGAGATCTTTGAATAAGACATCTTCCTGAAATAGCGCATGCGTGCCGATGATGATATGGGCGGAACCGTCTGCAATCTGCGTCAATATTTCTTTGCGGATTTTGCCTTTGTCGCGCCCTGTCAGGGTGATGACTTTCAGGCCGATTTTTTCGGCAAGAGGGGTCAGCTTATGTTCGTGCTGGCGGGCCAGAATTTCTGTTGGCGCCATAATGGCGGCCTGACAGCCGCTGCCCACGGCGTGGATCATGCTCAAAAACCCCACAGCCGTTTTACCGCTGCCGACATCGCCCTGTAAAAGCCTGTGCATACGTTCCGGCGTTTTCAAATCTTGGCGGATTTCGGCGACGGCTTGTTTTTGCGCGCCGGTCAGCTCGAACGGTAGGCTGTCGAGCGCTTTTTGATACAGGGCATCATCACCTGCCAAGGTGCGGCCTTTGTGGCGTTTTTGTTTTTGGCGCAAAAGCGCCATGGTTAGTTGATTGGCAAGCAACTCGTCATAGGCGAGGCGGCGGCGGGCTAGGTTATCAGGCGAGGCTGCTGTGGCATCGGGTGGGGTATGCGCGGTTGTCAGTGCTACCAGCCAATGGGGCCAGTTTTCGCGCTTCTGGTGCGCGGGGTCTAGCCATTCGTCCAGTTCTGGTGCGCGTGTGAGTGCGGCGTGAATGATTTTATAAAGCACTTTTTGCGTAACACCTGCGGTGAGCGGGTACACAGGTTCTACAGCAGGAATGGTATGGGCATCTTCAAGTGTGACGATAAAATCCGGATGCGGCATTTGTAAAAAGCCGTTGTAAAATTCCAGCTTGCCGCTGACCAACCGTTTTTGGCCGATGGGCAGTTGCTGTTCCAGATAATCACCGCGTGCATTGAAAAAGGTCAGGTCAATCGTACCTGTGCCATCACTGGCTTTGACACGGTAGGGGAGGCCACGCCGCTTCGGTTCAATATGTTCATCAATATGCACGGCAAGGGTTGCGACTTGTCCGCCCTGTGCATCGCGGATGAGCGGGCTGTAACGGCGGTCAATAATGCCAGCAGGTAAATGCCACAGCAGGTCAACAACACAAGCACCGGATAGTTTTTCCAGCAGCTTGGTCAGCCGTGGCCCCACGCCAGATACAGATTTGACGGACTGGAAGAGCGGATCGAGTACAAAAGGTCTGCCGCTCAACCCTTAACCTGCCTTTTGCTTAATGTACTTTCGGTTGATCCGCATGGCCAAGGAGCCAAAGCCGATAAACAGAACCCCGCACAAGATCAGGATAATCGGCCAGCTGAGGCTGTCGCTGAAATGCTGACCCGTGAAATAGCCGATATAGCAAAGCATAGCGAGGGTGCCGACCAGCAATAACGTACGGCTTTGTGCCACAGTGCTGGCGTAGATCATCAGGGCAGATATTGCCAAGTAAACGATTTCAAATGGTGTGCCTTCAACGATATCGAAAGTCGATACCAGAAAAATAACAGCGCCGATAAAATACCAAAAGGCACACAGCGGGCGATGCGGTGATTTGCCCAAGGCCCAAGCCACGCACATCAGCGAAAGCCCTGTTACCAGGCCAATGATATTGTCTTTAATGCCCATCATGTCGAACAGCACAACGAAGAAAATACAGCTGAAAGCAATGGTTGTGAAAGCAAGGGTGCTGCGTTTGGTATGCCACAGTGCGGCTGCTTGCTGCACAATCATGACGCCTGCCATAAACAGCACGCCATGTTCCGGCTTTCCGCCGCTGGAAAGTTCATCCAGCATTACAAATATGCCGCCGGGTTGGAAAAAGGCTGCGATCAGAAACAGCGGTGTGGCGGCACGGCTGTATTTGGAGTCATCTGTGATGGCGAGGGCGAAGAGGAAAGCGGCAAAACCGGTACCCAGTGTCACAATCACGCGTGCTGCGCTGCCGAAGTTAGCCCATTGCATGCCGACAAAAATACAAATACCTGCAAAAACCAGAATACCGCCGATATAGCCGAATAGTCGGGATATAATGCTGCGGCTTTCACGTTCTGTCTTTTCAACAGAAGGTGCGAGCGCGCGGATAATATCTTCAATGCTCAGCTTGTTATTGCGTGCAATTAACGCAATTTCTTGCAGGGCTTCGTCTTTGCTGGCCATGGTTATATATTCCTGAAAATTAAATTACAGTTTTTCATCCGTGATCCAGCCTAGAAATTCGAGATCATTGTAGTAATAACGTTCCTGCGTGACGGGCAGTTTGAAAGACACCATGCCTTTTTTGATATAGGCATTGTTATAACGGTATCCGCCGCCAAAAATTTCTGTGGCAATGCCACGCCCGCCGCCGTTGCCGCTGGTATAGGCATAACCATCGGGTGCTTTACTGCTGGTATCCAATACCAAACCCTCGGTTTCGCTCACGGGAATAGTGGTGTTTTGTGTATAGGTACCAGCCTCTGGCAGTTCGATATCAATTTTTTTAATGCTGTCTGTTTTACCATCGTAAATCAGCAGATGGCGGTAATTGGCCCTGTAGTCGTTTTCTTTTTTCGGTGTCAATTTCGCAAAGAGTTTGCCGTCTTTAACAATATAATCTATGCCGTAGCCGTAATCGCTTTTACGGCTGGAATTGTAATCATGGCTGCTGAGCAACAATTTATATTGCGGCGGTGTGGCGAAGTGTTTCGGCACAATGCTTGCGAATAAAAACACGGCCACCAGTAAAACGGGTAACGTCAGGCCAAGTGCCAGGACAAAATTTTCCTTGATGAAATTTTTCAGCGCCATATGGTAGGGATCCTTTTGTTTGAAAGCAGGTTACACTATGCCCGAAAGCGCTGATCAGGACAACATATCCATAAATCGCAAGCGGTTGATCTTTCGCAGCTGGCATCGCGGCACGCGGGAAATAGACCTTTTATTGGGTAAATTTGCCGATGTGCATTTGCCTGATTTCACAGAAAACCAGATTGCGCTATACGATCGTTTCCTCAACAACAGCGATCCGGATATTTATAACTGGATCAGCAGGGCAGAGCCGGTTCCCCCTTCGGAAGATAGCGAAGTGGTACAGCTTTTATTGGCTTTTTACCCCTAAGAATGATACATAATGCCCTGCAAGAGAGGGCAGAATGACAAGAGAAAGCCCAGCAATCATTGAAGCGACCTCCGAACGGTACCCCCTTTTTGGCGTACCGGAGGGGTACGATTCTGTTTTTCTGGCAAAACAGGCCCGTTTGAAGGCGGGGATTGTCCTGCATATTGCCTCCGATGACAGCCGATTTGAAAGTCTGGCCGAGGGTTTAAGGTTCTTCGCACCTGATGTCGAAGTCTTGCGTTTTCCCGCCTGGGACTGCCTGCCGTATGACCGTATCTCACCTACGTCCGAAGTCATGGGAGAGCGGCTCAAGACGTTATCCCGCCTTTTGTCACGCCCTGCCGATAAGCCCTGCATTGTTTTAACCACCGTATCTGCTGCCATGCAGCGCATTGTGCCGCGTGATCTTTTGGCAGACGCGGCATTTTCGATCCGTCGCGGGGATACGCTTGATTTAAAAAAGCTGCATGGATTTCTGGCCGCGAACGGTTATCACCGCACAGAAACCGTGCGCGAAGCGGGGGAGTTTGCACAGCGCGGTGGGCTGTTGGATATTTTCCCCTCTAGCGCACCGGAACCTTTGCGGCTTGATTGCTTCGGTGATGATGTCGAACATATCCGCGCGTTTGATGCGCTAACCCAGCGCACGATTGAAGATCGCGATGGGCTTGCGCTCTATCCCGTATCCGAAGTTTTGTTGAATGAGGCGGCGATTGCGCTTTTCCGCAGCCGCTACCGCGCCGCGTTTGGTGCCATGCGCGAAGAAGATGCGCTCTATGATGCCGTCAGCGAAGGTCGCAAATATGCAGGCATGGAACATTGGCTGCCGTTTTATTACGACAGCCTGGAAACGGTTTTTGACTACGTGGCAGGCGCTACTGTCTTTGTTGATTATCAGGCAGAGCAAGCAAGAGATGGCCGTTTTCAGCAAATCAACGATCTGTATCAGGCGCGTTTGTCTATTTTGCAAGCAGAGCAAAAGGGCAAAGACCAGAAAACGCAGGGGCATATTTATCGCCCAGTGCCGTTGGAACAGCTATATCTGCCCAATGCCGAATGGCATTTAAAACTGGCCGCGTTTTCGGTGATGGATCTGGTGCCGTATCAGCCCACACCCGGCCAGCAAGATGGTGGTGGCCGTAAAAGCCGCGACTTTGCCGATGTGCGCGCACAAAATGGCGCGGGGCTTTACGATGAAATCAAAGCCTATGCCGATAGCCTTGTGAAAGCTAGAAAACGCGTGATGCTGGCCGCGTATAGCGAAGGCGCCAAAGAACGCTTGAAACTTATTTTAACGCAGCACGGCTTGCAAAAAATACAAGATGTCGAGCAAGGCCCGCTGACGAGAATCCCCTCCGGCGTCAGCATTTGCGTGCTGGGGTTGGAAAAAGGTTTCGAGGTTGAAGATTTTGTTCTGCTGACAGAGCAAGACTTGCTGGGCGACCGTTTGGCGCGCGTTACAAAAAAGAAAAAGAAAAGCGATGCTTTCGTTTTCGAAATCAGCCAGCTGCATGAAGGTGACTATGTCGTGCACGAAGAACACGGCGTCGGCCAGTTTGAAAAGCTGGAAACCGTTGTGGTGGATTTGGTGCCGCATGACTGCCTGAAGCTGATTTATGCAGGTGGCGACAGGTTGTTTGTGCCGGTCGAGCATCTGGATGTGCTGTCACGCTATGGCTCTTCCGAAGCGGGCGCGGTGCTGGATAGGCTAGGCGGCATTGCATGGCAGGCCCGCAAAGCCCGCGTGAAACGCGATCTGCTGGCGCTGGCGAATGAACTGCTGAAAGTAGCCGCGCTGCGCGTCTTGCGCCAGACAGAACCTATTCATGTGCTGGATGGTAGTTACGAGAAGTTTTCGGCAGGCTTTCCCTATGCTGAAACCGAAGACCAGCAAAATGCCATTACCGATGTATTGGCAGACCTTGAAAAAGACCAAGCGATGGATCGTCTGGTTTGCGGTGATGTCGGCTTTGGTAAAACCGAAGTTGCCTTGCGTGCGGCGGCCATTGTGGCGCTGGCGGGTTATCAGGTGGCGGTGGTCGCGCCCACAACATTGTTGGCGCGGCAGCATTATCTGGGTTTTGCCAAACGTTTTGCAGGCTTCCCGATACGGGTTGATTTATTGTCCCGCTTTGTGACACCAAAAGAAGCCGAGCGCACGCGTGATGCAGCAGCACGCGGCGATGTTAATGTTTTGATCGGAACCCACGCATTGCTGGCGGAGAAAATAAAATTCTCCAACCTTGGCCTGCTGGTGGTGGATGAAGAACAGAAATTTGGCGTGAAGCAAAAAGAGCGTCTGAAAAACCTGAAAGACAACGTACATGTTTTAACGCTGACCGCAACACCGATCCCGAGAACCTTGCAAATGGCGCTTTCTGGTGTGCGAGAGCTTAGTTTGATCACAACCGCGCCGATGGATCGTCTGGCGGTTAAAACTTTTGTGCTGCCGTATGATCCCGTTGTGCTGCGCGATGCCTTGATGCGTGAGCATTATCGTGGGGGCCAGTCTTTCTATGTCTGCCCGCGCATTGCGGATTTGAAAGAGCTGGAAGACCAGTTGAAAGAACTGGTGCCAGAATTGAAAATGATCGTCGCGCACGGGCAAATGGGCGCAGATGAGCTGGAAGAAAAAATGTCGGCCTTCTATGAAGGCGCTTATGATATTTTGCTGTCCACCAATATTGTGGAATCCGGTTTGGATATTCCGAATGCGAATACCATGATTATCCACCGTGCCGAAATGTTTGGCCTTGCGCAGCTCTATCAATTGCGCGGGCGCATCGGTCGCTCCAAACAGCGTGCCTATGCATATTTAACCTTTGCACCGGATAAAAAACTGACCAAGGCAGCGGAGCAGCGCCTACATGCGATTGAACAGCTGGACAGTCTGGGCGCAGGATTCCAGCTGGCCAGCCATGATTTGGATATTCGCGGTGCGGGTAATTTGTTGGGCGAAGAACAATCCGGTCATATTCGTGAAATCGGTGTGGAGCTTTACCAGCAAATGTTGGAAGAAGCCGTGGCTGCGGCACGCAGTGGTGGCGGGCAGGCGGGCGAATCTGCCTTTGAAGAACATTGGTCGCCACAGATTAATCTAGGTATGCCTGTTTTGATTCCAGAGAGCTATATTCCGGATCTGAACCTGCGCCTGTCGATTTATCGCCGTGCGGCATCTTTGGCGGATAAGGCAGAGATTGAAACATTTGCAGCCGAATTGATTGACCGTTTCGGCACATTGCCGAAAGATGTCGAGAATTTGCTGGATATTGTTTCCATCAAGCAGCTCTGCCGTCAGGCTGGCGTGGATAAAATTGAAGCGGGCCCCAAGGGGGCCGTTGTGTCTTTGCATCCGTCCAGCAAAATTGATCTGCAAAAGCTGGTGGCCTATATCCAGAAACAAACAGGTACCGCCAAAATCAGGCCGGAAGACCAGCGTTTGGTCTTTATGCGTCCGTGGGATGATTTGCCCGTGCGCGTGCGCGGTGTGCATAAGGTTTTACAAGAGATGGTGGGGCTGGTCGTCTGATTTTTCGTCATAATCAGGGCCGCATTCTCGGTTTGCACAATATATAAGCCTGTGCCATGCTGTTCATATTAAAAGGGAGACCGCCATGAGCCGTGAATATGCAATGTCCCGCGTACGTGACGCGCTAGAAAAATCTGAAGGCAATCATTTGAAGGCGCAACGCCTGCTCATGTCATGGCTGGAAAAAGACCATTCTCTTTTGTTGGGGCTGGTCACGCCGCATTTGCCAAGTATTGTCACACATGCCCTCAATCACGGTGGCCAACCTGCGGAAAAAACGTCTCCTGCTGCGGCCCCTGAAAATATTGAAACAGGTGAATTCGGCGCAGCCGTGCTGGAAAGTTTGCAAGGCGGCCGCAACGAAGGCGGCTTTGGCTTTGGCGAAGCATCCCCTCCTGGCACAATCAGCCGTCCGGGCAAAGCATCGCAAAGCCATGTCGATGCCATCCACAAAATCGCCGGAAAATCCAAAGATAAAAAAGACTGATCGTTTTACGTCGAGGATTTAATGAATAATAATTTTTTGATCATAGGCGGCGTGGCGGCCTTTATTGGTGTGATTGCGCTGTGGACATGGAGCGAGAAGATCGGCCCTATCGAGAGTTACACGGCGGATCAATGCTTTGATGAAGTCGCT
>JBGTNC010000175.1:0-22084 GCA_041743265.1 Alphaproteobacteria bacterium
GAACCAGCGGCCAAAGGCCCGTTGGGTACAGATGATGGCTGGCGTTTCAAACGCGGCGTGATTGTGCATCACATTCTGGAAGTGTTGCCGCAGTTGCCGCCGGAAAAATGGCCGAAGACACTTGTGAGCTGGCTGGCGCGACCTGCCTTGGCTTTGCCAGCGGCAGAACAAAAAGTTTTTGCTGATGAAATTTTACGCGTGTTGCAGCATCCAGATTTTGCGCCGATTTTTGGCGCAGGGTCGCGGGCCGAGGTACCTGTGGTGGGGCTTGCCGGTAAAAACATTGCCGCGCCCAAAATTTTGTCCGGCCAGATCGATAGATTATGCGTGACGGCGGATGAGGTCTTGGTCGTGGATTACAAAACCAACCGCCCGCCACCCAAGGACGAATCGGCGGTGGCCACGGTTTATTTGAAACAGATGGCGGCTTATCGCTCTCTTTTACAGAAAATTTATCCAGACAAGACAGTGCGTTGCGCACTTTTGTGGACGGATGGCCCGCATCTCATGCCGCTTTCCGAAAAACTGCTTGACCCTCACGCCCCATAGTTTAGGCTGAGACCCATCAAAAACCCTGCTTTTACAACAGATAAGGAACCGTGCCATGGCACGCGACGTTTCAACATCACGCATCCTGAAGGGCAAGCTCGAAGCTTTCTCCGAACAGGGCACCGAAGGCACAGTCTGGTCTTTTTACGAAGATGGCCAGACAGGCTATGACGGTTTGCATTGTCTTGAAAAAGGCGATGTATTGCGTGTGTTCAACGATGCCGCCCGCAAGGAACCGCTGTGGCAGGGTGTGATCGATTTTGAATACGACAGTAACAAACAAAAAAGAGCCATGATCGGTGAAGTCCAGTGGCTGGACAACGTCGGCACGGTACACGGTGTTCAAAAGGGTGTGGACGGCAAGGTCTGGGGCGATATGTTTGTGGCGGAAAAACCTGCCATTCTGATCCCCAAAAGACCGGATAAATACGCGAAATAGTTTCGTGCTTTTTAAACCCTAATGATAAGGATACCTGCACCGTGAGCACATTTGTAACCCCCGTCAACGAAAAGAACTTCGAACAGGAAGTTTTGAAATCCGACAAACTGGTCCTGATCGACTTTTACGCAGACTGGTGCGGCCCGTGCAAAGCCTTCGCGCCGACGCTGGAAAAATTCGCCGAAGAAAACAAAGACACTGTGAAAGTGGTCAAAATCAACGTGGATGAAAGCCCCAATCTGGCAGGCGCTTTCCAAATCCGCTCTATCCCGACACTCGCCACCATGAAAGACGGCAAGCCGCTTTACATGGCAACAGGCGCCCTGCCGAAAGATAAATTGCAGCAATTTGTCGACATCTCTTTACAAACGGCTGCCGGGAACAATATTGATAACGGGAACAAACCCGCAAATAACGCTCCGAAACCTCCCAAAGGCCCCGGCCAATAAGCGCCACAAGCCTTTGATCTGAAACAGCAACGAAAGGAATAGACCCCATGGGTGCGCAACAAGTAACAGACGGCGATTTTGAACAAGAAGTGTTGAAAGCAGACGGCCCTGTGCTGGTTGATTTCTGGGCAGAATGGTGTGGCCCTTGCCGCGCGCTCGGCCCCAGCCTGGATGCATTGGCCGCAGAAAAAGGCGATGCCGTAAAGGTTGTAAAGGTCAACATTGACGAAAACCCGAACGCGCCCACCAAATACGGCGTGCGTTCTATTCCGACATTGCTGATTTTCAAAAACGGTGAAGTTGTCGCCCAGAACGTGGGTTCTATGGCGAAATCGGATCTCGTGAAATGGGTTGAAGGCTCTATCGCTTAAAAACCTGATTAATCCATCTATATCGGTGTCTTAGCCGGTATGCTGCGAAAAGCGCTCCGTTCATCGGGGCGCTTTTTCGTTGACGGTTTTGCGCCTTCACTGTCATCATAAAGGGTAAGCTTTTTTAAAAGGCCCCGTCTGGGCACTCACCGGAAAGGTTCCGTTTTGCGCATACCTCAAAAGTTTTTATCTGTATTGGCGGGTTTTGCCTGCCTGGGCTTTTTGTTTGTGGCGGCTGTGCCAGCGCAAGGGGGCGGCTCGGTGCCGTACCTCAGGACAATGGACGAGGTACATTCAGTCGCGCGCAGTTCCCCCGTGCCGATTCTGATCCAGTTCGATGCCACATGGTGCGGCTATTGCAAAGCACTTGGCCCGCATATGCAGAAACTCTATGACACAACATCGCCTGCGCGGTTGAAGGTCTTTAAGGTGGACATGGATATTTCCCGCGAAGTGGCGGCAGAATTCGGTGTGTCGTCTGTGCCTGTGCTGTTTATCATCCACAAAGGCAAAACCATTAGCTCCAGACGCGGTGGTATGTCGGAAGCCGAATTGTTCAGCTGGGTGCGCGGTGTGCAGAAAGATGCCGGACAAGGAAATTACTAGATTTTAAATTCGTGCAGTAAAAAAAGCCCCGCAGGTTTTGCGGGGCTTTTTTATGTCGTTGTATCGGGCGCTTTATACTTTAGGTCCCATGATCATGATCACGGCATTGCCTTCAGAGCGCACGTCCATCTCTACTTTGCCGCTATCGGCCAGTTCTTCTTTCACGCGGCGGATAATGGCAAAACCGATTTCTTTGTGTTCGGCTTCGCGGCCACGGAATTGCATGGTGAAACGTACTTTGTCGCCATCTTCAAAAAAGCGGCGGGCAGAGCGCAGTTTTACCTGAATGTCATGCTCCTCAATATTCGGGCGCATTTTCAATTCTTTGGTCAAAACAATTTTCTGGTTCTTGCGGGCGGCAGCTTCTTTTTTCTGCAGCTCGTAACGGTACTTGCCAAAATCGCCGATCTTGCACACAGGTGGTTCGGCATTGGGCGAAATCTCGATGAGATCAAGGCCAACGGCTTCTGCGGCCTGAAGGGCGTCGCGTGCCGTCATGACACCGACCATTTCTCCTTCGGCATCAATCACGCGAACTTTATCTGCGCGGATCTGGCCGTTGGTACGGGGACCTTCAATTTGCGGGGTGTGTCTGTTGAACGTAGCGATGGTGCATTCTCCTTATTGTTACATCAAAAATATCACGCGTTGCCGCGAGAAAAAATATCATGTGGTGCCGCGCGTTTGGCCTTTTATAAAAGGCTTTATGCGGGCGGCGCCGCATCTGCAGTGATTTTACGGATAGCCGCGTCGAGTGCAAGCACTTCTTGGGCATCGCTGCCCAAACGGCGGATTGCAACTTTTTGCTCTTCCGCCTCGCGATTGCCAACGACCCAGATTTCCGGCGTCTTTTTCAGGCTATGTTCCCGAATTTTATAGTTAATTTTCTCGTTACGGATGTCCAGCTCGGCACGAATGCCGGCTTTGAGCATCTGTTGCAGGACTTCTTTTGCATAATCATCTGCATCGGAAGTAATTGTTGTTACCACAGCCTGCACAGGGGCCAGCCACAGCGGAAATTTACCTGCATGGTGTTCGATCAGGATGCCGATAAAACGCTCCAGCGAGCCTAAAATGGCCCGATGCAGCATCACAGGGCGGTGGCGCTGGCTGTCTTCACCGATATAGGACGCTTCCAAACGCTCCGGCAGGTTGAAGTCCAGCTGCAAGGTACCACATTGCCATGTGCGGCCAATCGCATCTGTTAAGTGGAATTCGACTTTCGGGCCATAGAACGCACCTTCGCCGGGCAGTTCTTCAAATTCAAGACCTGCACCGCGCAGGGCAGAGCGCAAGGCACCTTCCGCACGGTCCCACACTTCGTCTGATCCCAGACGTTCATTCGCGCCGGGGCGCAGGGCCAGTTTGACGGAGATGTTTTCAAAACCGAGGTCTTTGTAAACGCCCAGTTGCAGCTTGAAGTAATCCAGAGATTCTTGTTCCACTTGATCATCGCGGCAGAAAATATGTGCATCATCTTGCGTAAATTGACGCACACGCATAATGCCGTGCATTGCGCCCGACGGTTCGTTGCGGTGGCAGCAGCCAAATTCCGCCATGCGGATCGGCAGATCGCGGTAGGATTTTAAGCCCTGATTAAAAATCTGTACGTGCGCGGGGCAGTTCATCGGTTTGATGCCCAGCAGTTTCTCGTTGCCGCCTGCACCGTCTTTTGTTGCGACTTTAAACATGTTGTCGCCATATATATCCCAGTGGCCGGATGCTTTGAACAACGTGCTGTCATAGAGCTGCGGTGTTTTCACTTCCTGATAACCCGCCGCGCGAATACGGTTGCGGATAAATGTTTCAAGCGTGCGCCAGATGGTATAGCCCTTGTCGTGCCAGAAAACGCTACCCACAGCTTCTTCTTGCAAATGGAACAGGTCCATTTCTTTGGCCAAGCGGCGGTGGTCGCGCTTCTCTGCTTCTTCCAGCATGTGCAGGTAAGCGTCCAGTTCTTTCTGGTCGCGCCAGGCCGTGCCGTAAATGCGCTGCAATTGGGCGTTATTGCTGTCACCGCGCCAATAGGCACCGGCAACTTTCATAAGTTTAAACGCGCTGCCGACATGGCTGGTGGAGGGCAGGTGTGGCCCGCGGCACAGGTCATACCATTCACCTTGGCGGTAAATGCTGATCTGTTCGCTTGTCGGCAAATCACGAATGATTTCGGCTTTGTATTTTTCACCAATGCCTTCGAAATGTTTCATCGCCTCGTCGCGGTCCCAGACTTCACGTGTGAAGGGGGCGTCGCGCTTGATGATCTCGTGCATCTTGGCTTCGATCTTTTCAAGGTCTTCGGTGCTGAAAGGTTGGTCGCGCGCAAAGTCATAGTAATACCCGTTTTCAATCGACGGGCCGATGGTGACTTGCGTGCCGGGGAAAAGTGTTTGCACAGCTTCCGCCATCACATGCGCGGCATCGTGGCGGATGAGTTCTAGCGCATCGTTTGATTTACGGGTGACGATTTCAAGGGCCGCATCGGCCTCAATCTCGCGCGACAGATCAACCATTTTGCCGTCTAGCTTGACCGCCAGCGCAGCCTTGGCAAGCCCCGCGCCGATGGATTTGGCAACGTCCAGCCCCGTGACAGGAGTCGGGAAGGTCAGCACTTTTCCATCGGGAAGTGTGAGCCTAATCTCTTTCTGTGCCGGGTCCTGTGGTGCCGTTTTCATCTCAAGAATCCATCGTTAAGGGGTTAAAAACAAAGTATTAATGTCTGCCGACAGGCAGGTGCTGTCAAGCCGAATCCCCGCGATTTTACTGGAAATGCGTGCTTTTTAGGGGTAAAACCGTTGTGAATTCAGGGAATGCACCCATGGGGTGACTTTCTTGCCGCTTGTGGCAAGACCTGACGCAAGACAAGGATTTTTGAAAATGCTTAGATCGTGGGATACCGCAAGCCTGCCTTTTCGCCGCTTTATCGACCAGCATCACGCGCCTGTGATTTTGCAGGTGGTGCCTGCGTTGAATTCAGGTGGTGTTGAACAGGGTGTGATTGATATTAACGCCGCTGTCGTGGCCGCAGGCGGTCATTCCATCGTGGTATCTTCCGGTGGTTTGCGTGTGCATGAAATTGCCAAAGCGGGCGGCACGCATATTGAGATGCCTGTGCATTCTAAAAATCCGCTGGTCATGCTGGCCAATGTCGGGCGTTTGCGCAAACTGATCCGTGAAATGAATGTCGACATCGTTCATGCCTGCAGCCGTGCACCGGCTTGGAGTGCGGGCCGCGCCGCTTCCGGTACACTGGCGCGCTACGTCACCAGTTGCCACGCCGCGCATAAAGTCGGCGGCGCCATGAAACGTATGTATAATGCATCTATCGCCAAAGGCGAGCGTGTGATTGCTGTATCGCATTTTCTGGCGGATTATCTGGAGCAGAATTACAAGGTGGATCCAAACCTTGTGCGCGTTATCCACCGTGGTGTGGCGCTGGAGCGTTTTCACCCCAATTCGGTGACGCCAGATCGCTTGATTAAAGTCTCCCAACAGATGCGTATCCCCGAAGGCGCAGCGGTCGTCATGCTGCCGGGCCGCCTGAGCCGTATCAAAGGCCATATGTTTTTGCTGGATGCGATTGCAGCGCTGGGCCGCAAAGATTTGTTCTGCTTGTTCGTAGGCTCCGACATCGGCAACGAAACATACCGCAAAGAATTGGAAGAATATATCGAAGGCAAAGGCCTTGGCAGTTCATCGCGCATCATCACAAACTGCGATGACATGCCCGCGGCCTATATGATTTCGACGGTGGTTGTGTGCCCGTCTCTGGTGCCCGAAGGTTTTGGCCGTATTCCCATTGAAGCGCAAGCCATGGGCCGCCCTGCCATTGCCACGGATCATGGTGGTGCGCGTGAAACCATTATCCGTGATGAAACCGGCTGGCTGGTGGAACCGGGTGATGTGGACGGTTTAACCCGCTCCCTGCACGAAGCCATGAGTCTGGATGGTCGTGGCCGTGCCATGCTGGCGACCCATGCCATGTCGCATGTCGCACAACATTTCACCAATGAACAGATGTGCCAAAGCACGCTGGACGTTTATGCAGAACTGCTGCTGGATGGTCGTATCAAGGCTTTGCCCTCCAATGACAGTTTCGTCGCGGCCGAGGCAGACCGCGCGGCGGGATAAACCGCAGACATGACAACAGAACCCCAAAAAATTCTGGTGATCAAGCTCAGCGCGCTTGGTGATTTCCTTTTGGCATCTGGCGTGTTGCAAGCCATTCGCCGCCATCACCCGCAGGCGCATATTACCTTGCTGACCACGCATCCTTTTGTGGATATGGCCACACGCTCCGGCTGGTTTGATGCGGTAGAGGTGGATACGCGCCCGCCGTTTTACAAGCTGGCGGCATGGTTAAAGTTGTATAAGTTTTTAAACGGCGCTGGTTTTGATTGCGTCTATGATCTGCAATTGAACGACCGCACACGCATGATCCAGCGTTTGTTTCGCCAGAAACCTGAATGGCGCGGCCGCCGTCTGCGCGAAGATGAAAAATCAGGGAATGCGGTGGAACGTCTGGGCCGGATGATGCAAGATTACGGCATTGATGCAGGCTATCCGGACTTATCGTGGATGACGGCAGACATTTCTTTTTTCGCCATGCAAACGCCTTATATTTTACTGGTGCCAGGATGTGCGCCACAACACCCGTATAAACGCTGGCCCGCTAAATATTTTGGTGCCTTGGCGCTTAAATTACAGCGCGATAATTATCAAGTGGCGCTGCTGGGTACCGCCGCAGAACAAGAAGCGATTGGCCAAATTAAAATCATTGCACCTGAAGTGCTGGATTTATCGGGCCGCACATCTTTCTACGATATTGCAACGCTGGCGCGCGGCGCTGCGGCGGCGGTTGGGAATGATACGGGGCCGATGCATTTGATCGCGCTGTCGGGCTGTCCTGTGGTTTCTCTTTTTTCCGGTGTGACGGATCCGTCCGTTTGTGCGCCCGCGGGGGATCGCGTGACCGTGATCCAATCCGAAAATATCGCGGATATATCTATCGGCGATGTCATGAAAAATCTGCGTCCGCGCGATATGCGACAAGAGGCGGCAAAGGTTCAGGCTCATGACGTTTGAAAAACCGGCGCAGATATTGGATGCGCGCGGGTTGATTTGCCCGCTGCCCGTGCTGAAGGCACGTAAGATATTATTGAACCTGAAAGCGGGCGACATTTTGCAAGTCATGGCAACCGACCCTGCCGCCACGGTGGATTTTTCCCTGTTTTGCGAAGAAAACGGCCATGTGATGATGACGGCGACCGCTGAAAACGGTGTGTTCTTTATCCGCCTGCGCCGTGGTATGATGCCCGCGGAGACAAAGGTATCATGAAAAAAATCGTTTTAATTTTGCTGACAGTATTTTTTGCAACAGCGGCGGGCGCCACACCTGCGGCGGCACAGGCAAAGTCTGATTATTTGCTGAACGAAACAAAGCTGCCGCAAAAAACGATGGATATGTTGCCATCCAAAACGCTGCGCCAAAGCGAGCTGGAGCGTACCGCAAATGGCAATAGCAGCAAAAAAAGCAAAAAGAAGCGCACAAAAAAAGATCGCCGTGCGGATCGTCACAAGCGTATCAATCAAAAGAAAACAGAAGCGCTTTTCGGCACGTTTAACCAGTAACCCTTTTAAAAACAGTATTTTTTTATTGAACGCCAGATGCGCCAGATACGTATATTTGTTGCATAACGTGAATGGGCGCATATATCGCTATTTGTGTTTGTATTTCGGCTCCAATGGGGCAAAATCAAATGTATGAGCGAGATGATTGACAATACCCCGCCGGCCATGCCGGATATTCATGATATGCATGCAAAACTGGACGGCCCGCTGGTGATGGTGGGCTTCGGCTCTATTGGCCGTGGCGTTTTGCCCTTGATGATGCGCCATATAGATTTTGACCACAGCCGCCTTGTGGTGATTGATGCGGATGACAGCAATCGCCATATTCTGGATGAACAGGGCATTCGCTTTATGCACCTGACCCTGACGCCGGATAATATGCGCGAGATTTTGGAACCGTTGCTGACCATGGGCAAGGGCCGTGGTTTTTGCGTGAATGTGTCGGTAGATGTAGCATCGATGGAAATGATCGCGCTGTGTCAGGCGCTGGATGTTTTTTATATCGATAGCTCGATCGAGCCGTGGCACGGGTATTTTTCCGACGACAGTATCGATATTTCGCTCCGCACCAATTACGCCCTGCGCGAAATGATGTTGCAGGAGCGCTATAAACAAAAACCAGATGCCACCACGGCGGTCACATCCTGTGGTGCCAATCCCGGCATGGTATCGTGGCTGCTCAAACAGGCGCTGCTCAATCTGGCATCGGATCTGGGCCTTGAATTTGCAGAGCCAAAAACACGCGCAGACTGGGCGCGGCTGATGCAGCAGGCAGGCGTGAAGGGCATTCATATCGCAGAGCGCGATACGCAGCGCGCGCGCAGGCCGAAGAAACTGAACAGCTTTGTTAATACATGGTCGGTCGAAGGCATGACCGCCGAAGGATTGTCAGCTGCAGAAATGGGCTGGGGCACGCATGAAAAATGGATGCCTGCCAATGCCAGACGCCACACATCCGGCTGTCAGGCCGGGATTTATCTGTTACAACCGGGCGGTGATACACGCGTACGCAGTTGGTGCCCGACACCGGGGCCGCAACGTGCCTTTCTGGTGCCGCATCATGAATCAATTGCGATTGCCGATTATTTTTCTGTGGGTGATGGGCCCAATCCCGAATACCGCCCCACCTGCCATTACGCCTATCGTCCGTCCAATCAAGCCATGTTGTCGATGGAAGAAATGTTTGAACGCGGTGGCCGTGTGCAACGCGATCAACATATTCTGGGCGAAGAAGATATTATTGATGGCATGGATGAACTGGGCGTCTTGCTCTATGGGCACGCAAAAAATGCTTATTGGTTCGGCTCCCAACTCAGCATCGAAGAAACGCGCGAACTGGCCCCCAACCAAAATGCGACGGGGTTGCAAGTCACCTCCGGCGTATTGGCGGGGATGATCTGGGCGTTGGAGAACCCGCAAGCGGGTATTGTGGAATCAGACGACATGGATTTCCGCCGCTGTCTGGAAGTACAAATGCCTTATCTGGGCACGGTGAAGGGCTATTATACGGATTGGCACCCGCTCAAAAGCCGTCACAGTATGTTCCCCGAAAACATCGACAAGGATGACCCGTGGCAGTTCCGCAATGTGCTGGTGCGCCACCCAGGGTAAAAGCATCGGATACAAATTTCATGGCCGATCAAGAGCTTGGCCGCCATTTTTCTTATGTAAATTAAATAAAGATTGAGTAACGGGCCGATATTAAGTAAACACCCTGATCACTTTTATTATCTCATCCGGATCCCAAGGAGGTTCTGCATAAATCATGACCCAACAAAACATCTCTGCGTCGTCTGACGACACCCAAGGCCCCGTTCACGGGCATATTACAGGCCCGATCGTGATGATCGGCTTTGGCTCCATCGGCCGCGGCACTTTGCCGCTGATCGAACGTCATTTTGAATACGACCGCAGCCGTTTCGTGGTGATTGATCCGCAGGATGATGACGTGGCGCTGCTCAAAGAGCGCGGCATCCGCTATATCCAAACCCATGTACGCGAAGAAAACTACCGCGACCTTTTGTCCCCCTTGCTGACAGACGGCGAGGGCAAAGGCTTTTGCGTCAATTTGTCTGTTGATGTGTCTTCGCTGGATGTCATGAAGCTCTGCCGTGAGCTGGAAGTTTTCTACATCGATACAGTTGTTGAACCATGGCTCGGCTTTTACTTTGACGATAACCTCAGCAATGACCAGCGCACCAATTACGCGCTGCGTGAATCTGTGCTGGCGGAACGCCGCCAGAATCCGGGCGGTACCACGGCGGTTTCTTGCTGTGGCGCAAACCCCGGCATGGTGTCATGGTTTGTCAAACAGGCTTTGATCGACATCGCGCGCGATACCGGTGTTTCCACGGAAGTGCCCAAAGACCGCGCGGGCTGGGCTGCTTTGATGCAAAAAACAGGCGTCAAAGGCATCCACATTGCCGAGCGTGATACGCAACGTGCCAAAAACCCAAAAGAAATGGGCACCTTTGTGAATACATGGTCGGTCGAAGGGTTTATTTCCGAAGGCATGCAGCCCGCAGAATTGGGCTGGGGCAGCCATGAAAAATGGTTCCCGACCACAGGTCATCGCCATGCCACAGGTTGCCAGTCGGCCATTTATTTGATGCAGGCCGGCGCCAATACAAAAATCCAAAGCTGGTGCCCCACACCGGGCCCGCAATATGCTTTGCTGGTGACACATAACGAAGCGATTTCGATTTCGGATTACTTTACTGTGGGCAAAGGCGACAAGCCGGAATACCGCCCCACCTGCCATTACGCCTATCATCCGTGCAACGATGCGGTTTTGTCGGTGCATGAAATGTTCGGCAGCAGCAGCAAGGTGCAAACCAAACATCACATTTTAGATGAAAACGAAATTGTGGATGGTATGGATGAACTGGGTGTCTTGCTCTATGGTCATGCCAAAAATGCTTATTGGTACGGCTCGCAGCTCAGCATCGAAGAAACGCGCAAACTGGCGCCGTATCAAAATGCGACAGGTATGCAAGTAACCTCTGCCGTCTTGGCGGGCATGGTCTGGGCGTTGGAAAACCCGAATGTGGGGATTGTGGAAGCGGATGAAATGGATTTCGCCCGTTGCCTTGAAATCCAAAAACCCTATCTGGGGCCGGTCAAAGGCTATTACACGGACTGGACGCCGCTGAAGAACCGCCCGGGTTTATTCCCTGAAGATCTGGATCTTGAAGATCCATGGCAGTTTAAAAACATTCTGCTGCGTTAAAGCCTACTCCGGCTTTTGCGGCGCCTTGGACAAAATATAATCACCAAGACACAGCGGCAGGGCAGCAATCACGCGCGACAAAAGCATCATCGGCCAAGGAAAGCCGATGCGTGCTTTGTTGCGTGCCAGCCCTTGTTTGATTTTTTGTGCCGCCGTATCCGCATCCATCAAAAGCGGCATGGGGAAGGGGTTTACATCCGTCAGCGGTGTTTTTACAAAGCCCGGAAAAATCACACTGACCTGTACATTGTCTACAGCCAAACGCGGGCGTAAAGATTCCCCCATCGCCCGCACTGCCATTTTACTGACGCTATAGGCGGGTGCATTGGGCATGCCGCGCCATCCGGCCATAGAACTCATGAAGGCAACCTGTCCGTGCTTACGTGCTTTCATCCGCTCGATCAAGGGCAGGGTGCTGTGCAAGGTGCCTTGCAGGTTTGTGTCCAGTATCTCGTAAAAACCCGCGCCGCCGCTGCTACCGCCGGAAATACCGGCATTGGCGATGACCAGATCAATCGGGTGTTCGTCGTCCCAGGCCAGTATTACTTTTTCAAACCCTGCACGGTCTGTCACGGGGACGGTCGTGGTTTCCACCTGTGCGCCGAGGGTGCGGGCGTCGCTGGCGGCCCGTTCCAGCCTGGTTTCATCGCGGCCCGTCAGCAACAGCTGTGTATCACGCGTGGCATAGGCTTTGACAAGCGCATGGCCGATACCGCTGGACGCGCCGGTGATCAGGATTGTTTTGGGGTTTTTCATATTGAATAAACTTTCGGGTTGAAGGGGCATCCATCTGGCAGGTTACTGGTTGCCAAGGCTTGTATCTACCGCCTTCGCACGTTATAAAAGTCTTCCAGATCAAAAAGAAGATTCTATGCAAACCTATCTTAAAAGAAAGATGATGGCAGCAGCAAGCACACCTACGTCCTTTCCGGTCGCAGCGCCGCAATTAAAACGCCGTGGCGTGATGCTGGTGCTGGCCTCGCCGCCGGGCGGTGGCAAGACAACTGTGACGCGCGCCATTGCAGAATCTGATCCGCAAACCCTCATTTCCGTTTCCGCCACCACGCGTTCCATGCGTCCGGGCGAAGAAGACGGCAAGCATTACTACTTCGTCAGCCGCGAAACTTTCGAAGGCATGATTGAAGCAGACGATATGCTGGAACACGCGCTTGTGTACAATAATTACCTCTATGGTACACCTAAAGCCCCAGTCGAGCGCGCCTTGGCCGAGGGCCGCGATGTGTTGTTCGACATTGACTGGCAGGGCAATAAAAAACTGACCGAAGTTGCACCGCTGGATGTGGTTTCCGTCTTTTTACTGCCGCCGTCTTGGGTCACGCTGGCCGATCGTCTGCATGGCCGCAATCAAGATAGCGAAGAAGAAATTGAACGCCGTCTGGGTAAGGCGCAGGACGAAATTTCCCATTATCAGGAATTTGACTATGTGATCGTCAATAACGATCTTTACGCGACGATCGAGCACGTCAAAGCCATTCTGGATGCCGAACGCAGCCGCCGCCATCGTCTGGTGGATGTGGATGCCTTTGTGCAAACGCTGAAGCCCTGATTTTTTCATCCCCGCATCGCGATCTCATCGAATTTTTTGTCCGTCTGGAACAGATGGAAAAAGCGGGTGTCCCGCTACGCCAGAGCATCACCGCTGCTGCCGAAGATTCGAGCCGTGGCGCGTTATCGTCTGCGTTGCCTTGGATGTTGCAAGATATACAAGCAGGCCGCACTTTGTCCGAAGCCATGGCGGGGCACCCGCGCTTGTTTGACCGTAGTTTGGTAACATTGGTGGCAGCCGGTGAGAAAACGGGCCGTATGGCTCTCGTTTTCGGCAAGTGCGTTTTGCGGTGCAAGGCGATTGATACGCATAAGCGTGATATGCGCAAGGCCACGCGCCATTTTAAAATTTCCAGTCTCGTCATGCTGGCGCTCTTGCTGTTTCAGGGCCTGAACGATGTACCGCTGATGGTGGCATGGTTTGTGGGTATGGTGGGTTTGTTGATTTTGCTATATCGCTACGCGCCTGTTTTGCGTTTCGTGGCGGATCATGTCTTGTTGGGGTTGCCGCTGTTGGGCCGCTTTATACGCCGTGTGGATATGCAGTCTTTTGCTGAAAACCTGTCGTTGTTCTATGCAACGGGCGTGCCTTTGCGCGAAGGGTTATCGGCCGCCGCACAATCTGCCAGCAATGCAGCCCTGCGCCGTGATTTGCAAAGTAGGGCCGATGCGGTGGCGGCGGGTACGAAAATATCTACGGCTTTTTCCGGCGGCGGGCTGATTGATAAAACAGCAGCACGTATGCTGAAGGTCGGTGAAGATACCGGTAATTTATCTGCAACGATGGATGAATTGGCCTCTTACTATGCCTTGCAAACAGATGCCGCGCTGACAGCCATCCGCCAATATGCAGCCCCCATGCTGACGATTTTGCTTGGGGTCGCCCTGTTTGTTTTATTCTGATTTTTAATCTTTGCTGATGCGGGGCGGCAGGTCTTGCAAGACGGTCGCCATGCGCACAAACCCGGCAATGTCGATTTCTTCGGCGCGGGCTGTGGGGGTGATCTCTGCCTTTTCCAGCAAAAATGTTTCATCCACATTCAGGCTTTTGAGACTCTGGCGTAGCATTTTGCGGCGTTGGCCAAAGGCGGCCCCCGTTAAGCGCTCCATCGTATTAAATTTCACGATATCGGTGCGGTTTTTATAAGGCGTGATATGCACAACGCTGGAGGTGACTTTGGGCGCAGGTGTAAAAGCAGAGGGCGGCAGCTCGAGCTTCATTTCCACTTTTGCAATCCATTGCGCCATGATGCTTAAGCGTCCGTAATCTTTGGTGCGCGGCACGGCGGTTAAACGCTCGGCCACTTCTTTTTGAAACATCAGTGTGAAACTTTCAAACAGCGCATGTTGTTCCAGCCAGCCCAGCAGCAAAACGGTTGCAATGTTATAAGGCAAGTTCGCCGCAATCGCGCGGGGTGCGGGGCAGAGGCTTTCGTAATCAATCTTCAACGCATCTTCGGCAACCAGCGTCAGGCGGCCATTTGCGGCATCAACCAATCCTTGCAAAGCCGCCACGCAGCGGTCATCCCGTTCTACCGCATAGACATGCAAAGCACGTGTACCCAACAGGGCGCGGGTCAGGCCACCGGGGCCGGGGCCGATTTCGATCAGGTTGGTATTGTCATACAGGCCGCCGCTACGGGCAATGCGGGCCGTCAGGTTGAGGTCGAGCAAGAAATTCTGGCCGAGTGATTTTTTGGCGGCCAGCCCGTATTGGCCAATAATCTGGCGCAAGGGGGGCAGGGCATCAATCGCATCGGTATTGATGACAGGGGTATCAGGTGCGGTGTCTGTCGTCATCAGAAACGCTTGTCGATATAAGCCGTGGCGCGTAAATCACGCAAGTAGCGGTCTGCCATTTGTTCCAGACGCTGCATGCCCATTTCATTGGCCACGTTTTCGCGGAATTGTTCGGCAGGGTTTGCCTGGGCGGGGCCAGCGGCGGGAGCCGGGCCAGAAGCGGCGGTGTCTGCGCCAGTATCTGCTGTTGTTGTCTTTGTTGCTGCGCTGTTATCCGCAACGGGTGTGCTGCTGATAATCGGTAGCGCTGCGGTGCCGCCTTCACGGGCGCAGACCATGACAAGGCTGATGCCTTGTGCATCTTGCACGGGACGGCTCAAGGTACCATCAGGCAGGTTTTGCACGGCATCTTGCAGGGCAGGCGGCAATTCATTGGCAAAAATGGGCCCCAAATCACCTGTGCCGCTGGCGCTGAAATCTTTCATGCGTGCATCCATTGCAGCGCAGGAGCTGACTTCACGGCGCAGCGTTTCAGCGCGGGAGAGTTTTGTTTGTGTGATGACTTTTGCCTCGTTGGCAGCCACGGGCAGCATGATGCGCTTCAGCGTCAGGCGGGCAGGTGTGGCATCCATTTCAGGTACAGGCGGCGGGGCATCGGTTGTGGTGACAAGCGATGGGCGGTTTTCAACAACGGGTGCGGGTTCTGCAGGTGCTTCTTTTTCGGCAGGTGTTTGGGCTTTTGCAGAAGCAGCAGACAGCGCGCCTGCCGGAATATTCCCCTTCAGGCGTGAATCGCGCAAGAACAACAGGTGATAACCTTTGTCTGTGCGGATCGGGTCGCTCAATTGGCCGGGTTGCAGGCCAATCAGCGCATCTTCCAGCGGCTTGCTGAGAATACCTTGCTCGATCCAGCCCAGATCACCACCTGTGGCAGCACCGGGTGCTTCGGAGAATTGGCGCGCCAGTACAGAAAATTGTGCGCCTTTGCGGATTTCGGCCGCAAGGTTTTGTGCTTTTTCAAGCGCAACAGCATCGCTGGCTTTGCCTTCAAACGACAAAAAGATTTCTGCGACACGATATTCCTGTTTGCCGCTACTGCGTTGGCGGCGGCCGACTTCCGTATCAATTTCACCTTCGGAAATATTCACCTGTGGGCGCAATTTACGGCGCACGACTTGCGACCATGAAATTTCTGCGCGGATTTGTTCTTCGATGGTGGCGGGGTTGACACCAGCGGCTTGCAATTGTTTGCGAAACACTTCGGCGGTGGTGTTGTTTTGTCCGGCAACGGAGCCAAAGGCATGTTCCAGTTCGCTCGCGTTCACGGCAATGCCGAGTGCGCGGGCTTCTTGCATTTGCAGTTTTTCATCGACCAGACGGCCAAAAGCCTGCTGCAGCATTTGCTGGCGAACATTCTCGGGCGGCTCACGTCCGGCACTCAGTACATACAGCCGCAGGCGGTTTTCGATATCGGAAAAGGTGATGATGTCATCGTTCACAACGGCGGCGATGCCCACACCCATGCGCGGTGCTTCCTTGGGCTTGGCAGCTTCTGCAGCAACAGATGTGCAAAACACAGCCACGCCAATGGCGGCTAGGGCAGAAAATAAACGGCGGTTGAAAAACATGCTCACAGTCAAAATCCTTTAACGTCTTATGGGCCTTGGTTCGTCTTGGAAGTCTTTAAAATCTGGCTTCGGTGCACAGAATACGCTGCAAATGTTGGAAATGCACGTGCTTTCCTGCCGTTTTAACGGCAAAAAAGACAGGGTTCAAATGCCAAAAGCCTTTGAAATCATCCGTTTTTTTTATACTGCCCCAGATACCCCGGCAAAATAGCGGCAAGGGCTGTTGGGTCTACCCCCAGTGCTTGCAGGTCAGGGTAATTGCCGGATTCGATGTTGTCTTTTTTCAAGGTATTGACTTGATCGACCGTAATCAGCGGCCGTGGCAAAAATGCAGTCAGCACGCCAAGGGTTTTGGCAAGGGAGGCGGGCAAGGAAACAAGGGCGCGGTCTTGGCCGGTGAATCGCTGCATCATTTCCATCAATTCTTTGAAGGTAAAAACTTCTGGCCCGCCCAGTTCATAGGTATGGCCCTGATATTTGCCGGGATAGGGGCAGGAGATCACGTTGCGGATCGCTTTGGCGACATCACCCACATACACAGGCTGGAATTTGGTCGTGCCGCCCGATATCAGCGGCAAGCAAGGGCTGAGGCGTGCCATGCGGGCGAAGCGGTTAAAGAAATCATCGTCCGGCCCGAATAAAATACTGGGGCGTAAAATAACAGTGTTGGCGCAGGCTTTCAGCGCGGCATCTTCGCCGGCTGCTTTGCTGCGGCCATAGTGTGACGGGCTATCGGGCGCGGCGCCAAGGGATGATACATGCATCAGCATGTGCAATCCGGCCTCTTGCGCCTGTTCGGCGATACAGCGGGGTACATCGCGGTGCAGCGCATCGAAGCGGCTCTTTTTACCTTTTTCAAACAAGGTGCCAATCAGGTTGATGGCATGTGTGGCACCATGCAAGGCGGCGGCGACAGAGGCTGTGTCATGCACATCGCAGCGGATGGGCACAACTTGGCCCACATCACCGGCAGGGCGCAGAAAATAACCGCGCTGTTGCACGCGGCTGGCGACACGAATTTGCGCGCCTGTTTTGGCCAGTGCATAAATGGCATGGCGGCCCAGAAAACCTGTGCCCCCGAATACGGTGATGATTTTTTGTTTTTGTGTCATGGCTTAAACCTTGTCTTCGCGTGTGACGAAACTGTCCACTACTTTTTTACGACCCGCTTTGTCGAATTTGATATCCAGCTTGTCGCGGTCTGTGGCGACCACCGTGCCGGGGCCGAATTTCTGGTGAAACACACGGTCGCCTGGTGCATAGCCGCCTTCGGATTCCAGATGCGGGCTGATCTGCGACATGCTGTTGTCAATCAAGTCTGCGCGTTTTGCGCGATACCCGCCACCACCGTAGCCACCGCCATAATTATTGCCATAGCCGCCGCTGGAAAAGCCTTGATCTGCCTGTGCGGCCAAGCCTGTTTCCACGACCACATCGACCAGATCGCGCGGTAGTTCATCGATAAAACGCGACGGCAGGCAGCTTGTCCAGCTGCCGTAAATCACGCGGTTGGCAGCGAAAGAAATAAACGCCTGTTTGCGCGCACGGGTGATGCCGACATAGGCGAGCCTGCGTTCTTCTTCAAGGCCGGAGATACCGCTTTCATCCATACTGCGCTGGCTTGGGAAAACGCCTTCTTCCCAGCCCGGTAAAAAGACAACGTTGAATTCAAGCCCCTTGGCGCCGTGCAGGGTCATGATGGAAACCATCTCGCCCGTTTGCTCCCCGCCCTGGTTTTCCATGACAAGGGCCACGTGTTCCAAAAAGCTTTCCATGCTTTCGAATTCTTCCAAGGCCGCCACGAATTCTTTCAGGTTTTCCAAACGTCCTGCGGCTTCGGGGGATTTATCCGCCTGCCACATACCGGTATAGCCGGATTCATCCAGAATAATCCCTGCCAGTTCCGCTTGCGTCAATTCGCGCAATTGCACACGCCAGCGGTCAAAGTCGTTGATGAGTTGTGTCAGCGTGCTGCGCACTTTTGGTTTGAACTCATCTGTACCAATCAGCGCACGTGTCGCGGCATAAAGCGATATGCCACGGCTGCGGGCAAAGGTATTCAAGATACGAATAGTCGCATCGCCCAAGCCGCGTTTGGGCGTATTGATGATGCGTTGATAGGCAAGGTCATCATCCGGCTGTACGGTTACGCGCATATAGGCGATGGCATCGCGGATTTCTTGGCGTTCGTAAAAACGCGGCCCGCCGATCACGCGGTAGGGAATACCTGCGCGGATAAAACATTCTTCAAAGGCGCGCATCTGGAATCCGGCGCGCACCAGTATGGCAACCTCGCCCAGGTTATTACCTTTGCGTTGTAAGCTGTCAATTTCACCGGCGATTGATTCTGCTTCTTGTTTGCCATCCCACACGCCGCGCACGGATATTTTATCGCCCGCGTCATCGGCGCTCCACAGTTCCTTGCCCAAGCGGCCTTGGTTGTGTGAAATAACGGCGTTCGCGGCGGCCAGAATGTTTTTGGTGGAGCGATAATTTTGCTCCAGCCGCACAATTTTGGCACCCGGAAAATCTTTTTCGAATTTCAAGATATTGCCGATTTCAGCGCCGCGCCAGCCATAGATAGACTGGTCATCATCACCGACACAGCAAATGTTTTTGCTCTGCTGGGCCAGCAAACGCAGCCACATATATTGTGCCACGTTGGTATCTTGGTATTCATCCACCAGAATGTATTTGAAACGGTTTTGATAGTCTTGCAAAACATCTGCCTGTTTCGGGTCACGGAACAGCGTAATGCAATGCAACAGCAAATCGCCAAAATCACAGGCATTCAAAATACGCAGACGTTCTTGGTATTGTGCATAGAGTTTGGGCAGGCGGCCTTCGGCAATGTCACCTGCATCGGCGGCGGTAATTTGGTCTGGTGTTTGCGCGCGGTCTTTCCAGCGTTGGATGACGGAGAGTAAAAGTTTCGGCGGATATTTTTTCGGGTCGATGTTTTCGGCTTCGGCCAATTGTTTGATCAGGCGCACCTGATCATCATCATCTAAAATTGTGAAATTGGATTTAAGTCCCACACGTTCCGCATGACGGCGCAGCATGCGTGCGGCCAGCGCATGGAATGTACCCAGCCACCAGCCTTCCACCGGTTGCCCGCCCAGCATGTCGGAGACACGGCGTTTCATTTCCAGTGCCGCCTTATTGGTAAAGGTGACGGATAAAATTTGCGAAGGGTAGGCAAGACCTGTGGTCAATAAATGCCCAAGGCGCGTGGTCAGCACGCGGGTTTTGCCCGTACCCGCACCGGCCAGTACCAGCACAGGGCCGTCGACCGCCTCCACCGCATCGCGCTGCGCGGGGTTGAGGCTATCGAGATATGAAAAACGATTGTTCTGAGGCTGCAACATCATCCGGGTCATACGTTCTTAAGGTGGTGTCGGGTTCCATATTTCTTTTTTGGGGTGGAACCGCATACGGGGGTCAATCATTGACAACCTACCACGCCGACATTCGGGCGGGACAAGCCTGTATAGCAGACAGCGGTTGCGAAAATCTTCAAAAAAACGCCCGTTTTTCTAAATCGGCCTTGTACTGATCGCGGGGGCGAGTATAAATATCACATGGAAGGCCACAGGGCCTTATTATTTAGAGGAGTTATGACTATGGTTGCGCGTTTTGTAAGCATTCTGGCCGTTTTGTTGCTGGTAACCGCTTGTACTAAAAAAGATGAAGCAATGGTTGGCGGTGACGGCAGCTTGTCGGCTGCGGATCGTGCACCGATTTCCGGTATTGATCAATCCAACCTGGGCGGCCCGACACCTGGCTCGCAACAGGATCTGGTTGTCAATGTTGGCGACCGTATTTTCTTCGGCTACGATCAATCTGATCTGACAGCTGAAGCCCGCGCAACAGTTGAGCGTCAAGCTCAATGGCTGCGTACCTACGCGAACGTTAACGTGATCGTTGAAGGTCACTGTGACGAGCGCGGCACACGCGAATACAACTTGGCTTTGGGTGAAAAACGCGCAATGGCTGTGCGTAACTACCTGATCGCAAGCGGCGTTGCGCCCAACCGTGTACAGACAATTTCCTACGGGAAAGAGCGTCCGGTTGTTCTCGGCTCCGACAACAGCTCCTGGGCACAGAACCGCCGCGGCGTTCTGGTTGTTCAGTAAGATCTGATGCGAAAGCTGGATATGAAACATCTGACGATGAAAACAGGTAAAACAGGGTTGCTGCTTTCGGCAGCGGCCCTGTTTGCCTTTTTGTTGACCACACCTGCAACGGCGGGCTTTGGGCAAAATGCGGATAACGGCCAACTCCTCGGCCGGATCAACCAGCTTGAAAATCAACTGCAAACGCTGAGCCGTGCGGTTTATCGCGGCAAAGTACCAGAAGGGGCTGCAATCCCCGCTGGCACAGACAGCGGCGCGATGGCCAGCTTCGAAGTGCGCCTCAGCCAGATCGAAAACCAGCAGCGCGGCATGGTCGGCCAGATCGAACGTCTGAACTACGAAATCCAGCAAATGAAAAGCAAGCTGGATAAAACACTCAGCGACAATGAAATGCGCTTCCAGCAAATGGAACGCGGCAAAACATCCGGCAGCAACAGCACCATCACCACGGGCCGTAACGAAGCTGTGATGCAAGGCGACTTGTACGCGGATAACGCAACATCTTCGGGCAACAGCGGCGGGCGTACATTGGGGACGATCTCCAGCAATGGCAGCGACCCCGCAAACATGCTGTATGAAAGCGCCTTCTCTGATATTCGTGAATCCAAATACGATGCGGCCGAAGATAAATTCCGCCGTTTCATGTCTATGTACCCGTCCCATGCGTTGGCTGCCAATGCACAATACTGGCTGGCGGAAACATTCTATGTGCGCGGTGATTACGCGCAGTCTGCCCGTATGTTTGCGCAAGGCTACCAAGATTATCCGAAGGGCGCAAAAGCCGCTGATTCATTGTTGAAATTGGGCTTGTCCCTGTCGCAGTTGGGCAAAAAAGAAGATGCCTGCCTGTCGTATCAGCAACTGAAAAAAGAATTTCCGGGTAACCAGAGCGCGGTAATACGCCGTGCCGATCAAGAAATCAAACGCCTCGGGTGCAAGTAATCGTATGGCGGTCACCGCGCAGGTGAGATCGCTGCCGCAGCCGGCAGTTTCTTCCGATATGGCGGACCTTGTACCGATGAATAACACATCAACATCTACGCTGCCTTCCGACGCTGTGCAAAAATTTGCACAGGCGATGGATGCGCTTGTTGTACAGCCCTATCCCGAAAAGATTGCGATTGCCGTCTCTGGCGGTGGTGACAGTATGGCGCTCGCGTTGTTGCTGCACCACTGGGCGCAACCGCTGGGTATTCAGCTGCAAGCCTATACAGTCGATCATGCTTTGCGCGCGGGTTCTGCGCTGGAAGCGCAAGCGGTCGGACGCAAGCTGGAACCGCTTGGTATTGCGCATACTGTGCTGACATGGCAGTGCGCGGACAAGCCACAAACCCACATCCAGGAAAAAGCGCGCAAAGCCCGCTACGATCTTTTGCAAGCCGCTTGCAGGCAAGACGGTATTGCCACGCTGACGGTCGCGCATAATCTGGAAGACCAAATCGAAACATTCTGGATGCGCTTGTCACACGGCAGCGGGTTGGATGGTTTGGCGGGCATGGTATCTGTGCGGGATATGGGCGGGATTAAAATCATGCGCCCCCTGCTGGATTTTACGCGCCAAGAACTGCGCGATATTTGCGGTGCCGCAGATATGGATTGGGTGGAAGACCCTACAAACCAGAACGAAAATTTTCTGCGCCCCCGCCTGCGGGCCTTCGAAGACATGCTGGCTGCTGAAGGTTTAACACCACAACGCCTGTCGCAAACCATTCAAAAACTGGCCGAGGCGAAAAATGTTTCGTC
>JBGTNC010000176.1:0-9701 GCA_041743265.1 Alphaproteobacteria bacterium
GCCAACAGGGGGGATTTTCTTTGGTATAGGTGGCAAATTGTAAATAATATGTAAATTTAGTTGACACGAATCCTTGATCGTATTAAGTTTTTAGACTAACAGATGGCGTGCAGGCCGCGCCCGCATATAAAGAATTTACAAAAAACAGACCAAAAGGTGGTGTGCTATGGAACTCAAACGGGGAACCTTACAAAAAATATTCGGTGAAAACGCGCTCAAAACAGCGAAAAAAATAACGCTCGTGGCGGCTTTGGCGCTGGGCACAACAGGCTGCGTGACAACGGGCCTGTATAGCGGTGGCGGTACCTTTGGCTATCAACAGCCAAGCCAGCAAGCACAGCAAGTGCTGAGCTATCAGCCGAACCCGCGTTTGCCTTGGGCAAATGATGCAAATTACCGCGAAGAAATCCGCTTGGCGCAGTTGCAGGGCAGCTTGCGTATCCAGCAATACGAAGCGACAGCCCGCCAAAATCTGGCCTATTGCAACTCGAGCTATAGCTCGACCATGCAGAGCAACGCGCAATACGATAAATACTATAATAAAAACGCATCTATCTGGGACCGTATGGCTTCCGGTACGCGCTATTCACAGGCTTCCACCAATTACGAAACCTGCAAAACCAATGCGACAGTCAGCTTCCAGCAAAGCGTGTTGTATGAGCGTCAGAGCTTTAACAGCACCATTGATGGCCTGAACAACAAATACAAATATCAGTACGGCATTCGTTGATATTAAAAAATGAAGATCGAGAAGGGGCGTCTGGTAACAGACGCCCTTTTTCTTTCCCTAATCTGCACATTTTAGCTGCGGCGGGATGCTGGCGTGGGATATTTGCCTGCGTGAGTGACTATTAGGCCCTAATTAGTCGGGGTTTGACGTTTTCCCCTTGCACCACGGGACTATTTTTCTTATTTATGGGGCGGATTTGTGAGGCTTATAGAGGGCGTATGCCCACTTGGGCGGGCGTGGCGGAATTGGCAGACGCGCTGGATTTAGGTTCCAGTGTCGCAAGACGTGGGGGTTCAAGTCCCTCCGCCCGCACCACTATCCAAAAATGAGACGCGATATACAGTCGGGTAACCGAAAGATAAACAAGCAGACATACAGGAAGTTTTTTAGATGCAGATCACACAGACCAATCAGGAAGAGCTGAAGCGCGAATTCACCGTTACAATGACGGCCGAAGAAATTGACGTGAAAATTAACGAGCGTTTGCTCGAGCTCGGCAAGACCGTGAAAATGCCAGGCTTCCGTCCGGGTAAAATTCCGCTGCCTTTGCTGAAATCAAAATACGGCAAGTCCGTGATGGGTGAAGTACTGGAAAGCGCTGTGAACGACAGCACGATGCAAGCGATCAACGAAAACAATCTGCGCCCTGCCATGCGCCCGAAAATCGATGTGAAAACATTTGATGAAGCAAAGGGCCTTGAGTACACGATGGCGATTGAGCTGCTGCCGGAAATTAAACTGGCCGGTCTGGAAGATATCAAACTGGAAAAACTGGTTGCGAAGCCTGCTGAAAAAGAAATCACCGAAGCGCTGAGCCGTATTGCTGAGTCCAACAAGACCAGCGAAAAAGTAGAAGCTGTCCGCCCTGCGAAAACAGGCGATGTACTGGTCATTGATTTTGACGGTAGCGTGAACGGCGAAGCACTGCCCGGTATGAAAGGCGAAGACTTCCCGCTGGAACTGGGCTCCAAGAGCTTTATTGACACATTCGAAGAACAGCTCGTCGGCGCGAAGCCGGGTGACAAGCGTACGATCAACGTGACCTTCCCGAAAGATTACGGTCACGAACAGCTGAAAGGCGCGGATGCTGTATTTGAAGTAAACGTGAAAGAACTGCGTGAATCTGTCACACCGAAAATTGATGATGAATTTGCAAAACAGTTGGGCTTTGACAGTCTGGATAAAGTGAAAGAGGCTGTGGCCACACAAATCCAGAACGAATACGACCAGATTTCCGGCATGACGCTGAAGCGCCATCTGCTGGATGCACTGGACGCAAAGCATGACTTCGAAGTGCCGCTGGGCATGGTTGATGCTGAATTCGAAGGTATCTTGCACCAAGTGCAGGGCCCGCATGATCATAACGATCCCGACCACACGCATGACAACGTGGGCACACCGGAAGAGCGCGAGGAATACAAAACCATCGCCGAACGCCGCGTGAAGCTGGGTCTGGTACTGGCTGAAATTGGCCGTGCCAACAAAATCGAAATCACCAATCAGGAACTGCAGCAGGCTGTGATCAACGAAGCCCGCCGCTACCCAGGGCAGGAAAAGCAGGTATTCGAATTCTACCAGCAGAACCCGCAAGCATTGGAAAACCTGAAAGCGCCTGTCTACGAGGACAAGGTTGTCAGCTTTATTCTAGAAAAGGTGAAAGTCGATTCTAAGGAAGTTGGAATCGAAGATCTGACCAAGGCCGCGGACGCTGAAGCTCCGAAAAAGACAAAAACTAAAGCTAAAAAGTAATTAAATTACAAAAAGGGGCGGGTCAGGAGTTAAAAAGAAACAAAAGGTTAAAAAAATCTAAAAAAAGTGTTTCCTATGTTTTGGAAAAATGGGTTACAATAATCTCATCCAAGACAGAATATGTTCCCATGTACGGGATGCCGTAATTTGATGGCGTGTGTGCCTTAAACAACAAAAACACTGGCAAACAAAAAGGAAGCTTGAAAGATGAAAAACGAACCTACAAAAACTCCTGACCTGAACTACATTAGCGAAAAAGCGCTGGAAATTTTCGGCAAGATGCAAGCGGCCTCCAAGAATGGCTCTGCACTTTCTGATGTTTTGGACAGCAGCGAAATTGAAGCATTCAAAAAAATCACAGCTTCTGCAAACCCGACGTACGATGTATCTAAGTCTCCGACAAACGCACCTCGTACAATCCCGACGGTTACAGAAATCGAAAATGGCCGCGAACGTGGCTACGATCTGTACTCCCTTCTGATCAAAAAACGCATTGTTATGGTCGAAGGCCAAGTTGATGACACGATGGCTTCCATCGTTTGCGCGTCCTTGCTGTACATGAACTCCGACATCTCCGGCGAAGGTCGCAGCAAAGAACCAATCACCATGTACGTAAACTCCCCCGGTGGTTCCGTTCTCGCGGGCTTGGCTATTTATGACGTTATGCGCTCCATCGAAGCGCCGATCACCACGATCGGTACAGGCATGCAGGCTTCCATGGGTTCCATCCTGTTGGTTGCCGGTGACGAGCGTAAGATGACACGCAACTCTTACTATATGATTCACCAGCCTCTGTCCGGTAACGGCCAAAGCACCCAGCTGACAGACATCGAAATCGGCGCTGATTTCACGAAACGTCTGAAAGAACAGCTGACAGACATTTATGTCCGTCACACGGGTCTGAAGCACGAATACTGGGATATCGTCCTGAACCGCGACACATGGTTGTCTGCTGAACAGGCGAAAAAAATGGGTGTTATCAGTGAGATCATCACGGGTACTGCAAAACAGACCGTGCATGAAGAATTCTCGCAGCGCGCAAGCTATCAAGCAGACCGTAACGCGAAAATACCGACAACACTTGCTGGCATCAAAGAAAAGATCAACTCCGATACAGACGGTTCCAACTATCTGCGTCCGGAAATGGTAACAGAATTGTCCCAATTCAAAGAATTCTGGACAGACAGCAAAAAAGCGCAAGAAGCTCAAAAACTGGCCGCTGCTGGCGTATCGAACGACGATAAAGCCAAACCAGCGCGCAAGAAATCGGGTAACGCGCCGACAGCCTAAAAAAAGCCTTAATTTCATCTTTCAGGCTTGCTATGATGGGGTGGTCAGTAATACTGACCACCCCCTTTCTTTTTAGGGGCGGGGGCGGCCTATCCGGCATATCTAAGCAGGCATATAAAAAAACGTAATGGGGAGCCCAATGACACACATGCCAGAACAAATGAACACGCTGATTCCGATGGTCATCGAACAGACCGCACGCGGTGAGCGTTCCTACGACATTTTCTCGCGTCTTTTGAAAGAGCGTATTATTTTTCTTTCCGGTCAAGTGAACGACTATGTGTCGACACTGATCTGCGCCCAGTTGCTGTTTCTGGAATCAGAAAACCCGAAGAAAGATATCTTTCTCTACATCAACTCTCCGGGTGGCGTTGTCACTTCCGGTCTTGCGATGTATGACACGATGCAATACATCAAGCCTGACGTGGCGACAGTATGTATTGGTCAAGCGTGCTCCATGGGTTCGTTGCTCTTGGCAGCGGGTACAGCGGGCAAACGTTACAGCTTGCCCAATTCACGCATCATGGTGCACCAGCCTTCCGGTGGTGCACAGGGTCAGGCGACAGATATCGAAATTCAGGCCAAGGAAATTCTTTCCTTGCGTAAACGCCTGAACGAAATCTACGTCAAACACACAGGTAAAAAACTTAATCAGATCGAAGAAGCGCTGGAGCGTGATCGCTTCATGGCGCCAGAAGAAGCCAAAGCCTTTGGCCTGATCGATTTGATCGTTGAGAAACAGCCTTTCGATGGCGAGGGTAAAAAAGCCGCTTAAAACGGTTTTTCTTCGTTATTGATTGCGAAGTATAAAAGGCGGGAGATCAAATATCTCCCGCCTTTTTCTTGATACAAATAAAGGATTGCACGGCAATGTTTCGTTTTGTCTATATGGCCCTCTCTATGCTGCTGGCAATAGCCGTGGTGTTTCCACAGGCGAGTTTGGCGGAGGAGCCTTCTAATGTAGAGCTTGGTATTCCGCTGGATGCGCAGATGAAAGCGGCGCAAGCGGCCTATGAGGCGGCCACAAAGGATCTGACCAAAGAACAAAAGGCAGAACTGAGCCAGTTAGACGTAGAATTTGCCGCAACAATGGATCCGGATGCGCAGATCATTGCCAAGGCAAACGAGATTAAATACTGCGTCAAAATCAGTAATGCATTTCGTGCGAAACAAGAAGAATATCTGGATGCTTTTATGGTCTGGCGTGACCAGATGAATGAGCGGCAAGAACAGCTGTGGGAAATGCACAAAAAAAAGCGCAGCCACATCACCTATGTGGAGCAGTCTATGCTGGATGAATATTTCACGTATATTTCTAAGATGTCTTTGTTCATGATTGCCAGCATGATGACGGCAGCGGAACAACAGGGCGGTTTTAATGTGGATTGCGCAGACCTTGGTCGTCGGATCATGCTTAAACAATTTGAAACGCAACCAAAGAAATAAACAGGTTTGATATATAACGGAATGATTATCGGGAAGGAAATGAGAGTGAAAAATTTTTTGTATGCGGGCGTCTTTGCTGCCGCCATTTGTATTTTTGTAGGGCAGGCGCAAGCTGAAGATACGGCAGCCGGCGCATCTGTTCCCGCAGCGGCGGTCGAGCAGGCGGAACCTGCAGCGCAGAGTTTTGCTATTCAAGTGCCCATGGATGTGCAGATGAAAAAAGCACTGGCAGATTATCAAGCCGCAAGTGCTGCGCTCTCTGCTGAACAACAGTCCAGCCTTGCTGCGACAGAGCAGGCGTTCTCTGCTGTGATGAGTCCGAGCACGGCTGTCTTGGCAACCTCTGCCGATATTAAATATTGTCTGGGGACAGATGAAGCCTTTGCCAAAAAGGTCGATACATATCAAAAAGCATTTGTAACTTGGCGCGATGCGCAGAACGCCTTGCATCAGGAACGCTGGCGCGCACACAAGGATGCACGCGCGAAACTTGATTTTGTCGATCAGGCCATGCTGGACCAATACTACATCTTCCGCGGGAAGGTAGCCCTTTATGCCGCAACAGTCATGAACCAGAAAGCCGCCGAATCTGGTGCGCGGGAAGGGCTTGATTGCGCCGCACTGGGCCAATTGATAGATGAAGGCCGTATTGGCGAATAATGCTTTAAATGCCCCTAAACGGGCCAAATTCGGGCGTTTTCTCTTGTTTTATTAATAAAAGGCTCTAAATCTACTTTTGTGGGTATGGGGCCTTACAGGGAAAATAACGTCATTTTCCGTAAATTGTACGCTATTTGCGAAATGTAAACATTTGATGCGCATAATGGCGAAGGGCTGACTTGCTGGAAGGCAAGGCGCGGGCTTGGGCTTATACCCCCGCAAAGCAGGCAATAGAGACTTTAGATAGGAATGATACTTACATGGAACACCAAACAGTGACTGTCGGCGTAAAACATCCGGTGCTTCCGCTCCGGGATATTGTTGTTTTTACCCACATGATCGTGCCGCTTTTTGTGGGCCGTGAAAAATCCGTGCGCGCGCTTGAAAGCGCGATGGCGGATAACAAACAGGTTTTGCTGGTCACTCAAAAATCCGCCCAACAAGATGACCCGACAGCGGGTGATTTGTTCGACATCGGTACGGTCGGCACTGTTTTGCAATTGCTGAAATTGCCCGATGGTACGGTGAAGGTACTGGTCGAAGGGCACAAACGCGCCCGCGTGGTATCGTATACCGACAAGTCCGAATATTTTGAAGCACATGCAGATGTGATCGAAGACCTACCGGTATCCGGCGATGCGATTGAAGGCCTGATGCGCGCCTGTGTCTCGCAGTTTGACCAATACGTGAAGCTGAACCGTAAGATTCCGCCGGAAATTGTGTCTTCGATCAGTCAGATCGATAACGCGCATAAACTGGCAGATACCATTGCATCGCACCTGTCGCTGAAAATTCCTGATCGCCAGAAATTGCTGGAGCTGATCAATGTTGCCGAGCGTCTGGAACAGATTTTCGCTTTCATGGAAGGCGAGATCAGCGTATTGGAAGTTGAAAAACGTATCCGTGGCCGCGTGAAGCGCCAGATGGAAAAAACGCAGCGCGAGTATTATCTGAACGAACAGATGAAAGCGATCCAGAAAGAGCTGAACGAAGGCGAAGACGGCATGGATGAGCTTGCCGAGCTGGAAGAGAAAATCAAAAAAGCGCGCATGACCAAAGAAGCCAAGCAAAAGTCGCAGGCCGAGTTGAAGAAGCTGCGCCAGATGAGCCCGATGTCCGCCGAAGCCACTGTGGTGCGCAATTACCTTGATTGGATGCTGGGCGTGCCTTGGAGCAAGCGTTCCAAGATCATCAAAGACCTGAAATTCGCCGAGAATATTTTGGACAAAGATCACTACGGTCTGGATAAGGTCAAAGAACGTATTCTTGAATATCTTGCCGTGCAACACCGCGCGAGCAAAGTGAAGGGGCCGATCTTGTGCCTCGTCGGCCCACCGGGGGTGGGTAAAACCTCTTTGGGTAAATCCATTGCCAAGGCAACAGGCCGCAATTTTGTGCGCATGTCGCTGGGTGGTGTGCGTGATGAATCTGAAATTCGTGGTCACCGCCGTACCTACATCGGCTCCATGCCTGGGCGTATTATTCAGGGTATGAAAAAAGCCAAAACATCCAACCCGTTGTTCTTGTTGGACGAGATTGACAAACTTGCGCATGACTGGCGGGGTGATCCGGCGGCTGCATTGCTGGAAGTGTTGGATCCGGAACAAAACAGCACGTTCAATGACCATTATCTGGAAGTTGATTACGATCTGTCAGACGTCATGTTTATTTGCACGGCCAATACGTTGGATCTGCCACGTCCGTTGCTGGACCGCATGGAGATTATCCGTGTATCTGGCTATACCGAGGATGAAAAAGTCGAGATTGCCAAACGCCACCTGCTGGACAAACAGCTGGAAGCGAATGGTTTGAAAAAAGGCGAATTTGCCATCAACGATGCCAGTATGCGTCACTTGATCCGCTACTACACACGCGAAGCGGGTGTGCGGAATCTGGAACGTGAACTGTCCAACCTTGCGCGTAAGGCGATCAAGGAAATCATGATGGGCAAAAAAGACAGCGTGTCCGTCACAACCAAAAACCTTGAAAAATTCGCAGGCGTACAGCGCTATCGCTATGGTATGGCGGAAGAAATTGACCGCGTTGGTTGCGTGACAGGCCTTGCCTGGACGGAAGTGGGCGGCGATCTGTTGCAAATTGAATCTGTCACATTCCCGGGCGGTAAGGGCAAAGTGTCCATGACCGGTAAGCTGGGCGATGTGATGAAAGAATCCATTCAGGTCGCAGAGATGATCATCAAATCCCGGGCGCCCATGTTGGGGATTCGTCTGGAACAATTCGAATCAAGCGGCGTGCACGTACACGTACCGGAAGGCGCGACACCTAAAGATGGCCCTTCTGCCGGTATTGCTATGGTAACTTCGATTGTGTCCTGTTTGACGGGTATTGCCGTGCGCAAGAACGTGGCCATGACAGGCGAGGTGGATTTGCTGGGGCAGGTTCTACCCATTGGTGGCTTGAAAGAAAAGCTGCTGGCGGCCTTGCGTGGCGGCATTACCAAGGTATTGATTCCTAAGGAAAACGTCAAAGACTTGGCCGAGATTCCGGATAATGTGAAGAAGGGGCTGGAGATTGTACCCGTCACAGTGATTACGGAGGTTCTTTCCCATGCACTTGTCAGAATGCCAGAGCCGGTTGACGAAAAGCCAGCGGACGGTGTTACGGCAAGAGCCGCGGAAAACAAGGATAAAGACGTCATTCATCATTGAAATGCGCGGGATAAGAGCGCAGGATAATTGCATCACGCAGCAAATACAGCCGTTTTCGGGCAGGGCAAACCTTGCTATCAGACAACAGCTGTATTGCGGATGATCATGTTTTAACAACAGATGAAGGGAGACTTCCCGTGAACAAGAACGACCTGATCGATTATATCTCCGAGAAAACCAATAGCGATGTTTCAAAAACATTGATCACAGAAATTCTGGATCTTGCTTTCGGTGGCATCAGCGCAGAGCTGAAAAACGGCGGCGAAGCCCGCTTTGTCGGCTTTGGCACGTTTAAAGTCTCCCGCCGCGAAGCGACCACAGGCCGCAACCCGCGTACTGGTGAAGCCATCCAGATTGAAGCCTCCAACCGTGTGAAATTCACACCGGGTAAAGAGCTGAAAGAAGTTGTGAACAGCTGATTTTCAGTCTGATCCGATAAAAACAGCCGGTCCCCTTGCGGAACCGGCTGTTTTTATTAATGTTTTTACCCTGTAAAAGCCGCTTGACAGATTTGAGGGGATTTCATATCTATATGACCTGTCCTTTGGACGGGCGCTTAGCTCAGTTGGTAGAGCACCTCGTTTACACCGAGGGTGTCGGGAGTTCGAGTCTCTCAGCGCCCACCATCCTTCAGGACACGCACAAGCGCCCCGTAACGGGCGCTTTTTTATTGCCCGTTTTTGTGAACGCGCGCACGGGTTGACAGCGCAAGCTTTCGGCGGTTTCTTGGGGTATCGCCATTTTAACGGGAATTTTTGTATGACAGCGACATCGACACTCGCGATTAAAGAACTGATGTGCTTTGTGCCATCGGGGCCGGATTACGCACAGGCTTTGCGCTTTTATGAAGAGCTTGGCTTTTCGATTGCATGGGAGTCGCCAGAGCTGGCTATTTTGCAATACGGCGCACATCGTTTCTTTTTGCAAAACTTTACGAATGTTGAATTGCAGCAAAACTACATGATGCATTTGGCTGTTGAAGATCTGGATGCATGGTGGGAAAAGCTATCCGCGTTAAACTTGCCCGAAAAATATGCGGGCGTGCGCTTGAAGCCGCCACAGATATATCCGTGGGGTATGCGTGAAATCCACCTGATCGATCCCGCAGGTGTTTTGTGGCACATCGCCATGCCTGTAACGCCAGCGGAGGACGCCTA
>JBGTNC010000177.1:0-6087 GCA_041743265.1 Alphaproteobacteria bacterium
TGCGCCAAATCGTAATACAGCAAGGTCACGGTCAACCCGCCTTTCTCGATTTCTTCGGCAATGGTTTTGAACGCGCCATCGCCTTTATACTGCAACAAATTTTCCAGCGACTTGATGCCGACTTCTTTGGCCAGACGATCCCCTGCGCGGTTCACATCGCCATTTTCGGCCGCCAGAAAATCGCGGCTGAGCTTTGGAATATCCAAGCCCGTGCGGTGTACTTGTGATGCCACGATATGCAGATCATCGCCGGTGGATTTATCCGGCTCCGGCACGTTGATGGCAGCCTTCGCGCCACCGCAATCGGAATGGCAAATCAGCACAATGTTTTTGATATTGTTCATACGGCGAAACGCCATACGGCTGTCCAGATCATCCCCTGCTTCTGCTTCAGGTGGAATAACACAGCCAATGGGGCGGTATTCCAGCGCAACACCGGGGCCGACTTCCAACGCCCGTGCGGGCTGGATACGGCTGTCGATACAGGCAATCAGCAGCATATCTGGCTGATGCGCACCGGACATTTTCTTCACTTCCTCTGGTGTGAACGGCCCGTTTTCATCTTGTGCCAAGCGGATCAACAGATCTTTCATATCCAGATGTACCGGCGGCTGTGCCGATGAATGCGTATGGTCATGCCCGCAGCCATCATCATTGGCGCGTTTGGCTTGCTGGATTTTCAGGTCGGGCTTTTTGGGGGGAGTATTCTTGGGCACGGCTTGGGGCTCCTTACACGTTATACGCATTTCTTCGTTACAGAACATTTGCGGGGGCGCTCACGCCCGAGAAATAGTACCGTCGTCAAATAGTTTGCGAATAAGCCCCGTGGCCCGATCTATCGTTAATATGTGACCGGATGTGACCATTCAGATAAAAACGCTAATGGATTCAATCGGGGCGGTCAATAAAACAATGACCGCCCCGGTCCTAATTGGGCATAACAGTTTGATTTATAAAGCAATTATTCCTCGATCTCGTCTTCGCGCTCGCCAGCATCACCCTGTTGGGGCTGCATCGTTGCCAAGAGCGCGTCACTCGGTAAAGGGTTCACGATCAGGAATTTGTCCGCCTTGGCATCGTAGTACATTTCACGCACCACGGTGCCACTGCTCACTTCACTCAAGATATAATCCACCTGCATCTTGTGCGTGGGCGCAACAGGATAGAGAAACCCCATCGGCTTGAACATGCCCTCGCCCTCTGCAGCCTCGATCCGGAAGTGCGATGACAACGGCAATTTCCGCGTCATATCTTTTTTAAGCTGCCACTTTTTGAAGGCGTCATATTTCGCATCTTTCGCAAGCGGATCGGGATACTCCAGCACCTCTAGCAACGAAGCATCACCGCTGTTTGCAGCGCCAATATAAGCCTGTTTAAAAACTTCAAACGCCGACGCTTCATCCGCCTGCGCCGCCGCAGGCAACATCAATAACAAAACACAAAACACACGGACCAAAACCGCCATGACAACACTCCCATGATTAAAAAAACGCATAAAACCCTGTATCCAGCGCGGATTGGGGCATTTAATTCACTGAATTCAACCACTAATCTGCTATCTGGACAAGAACTTTTGATAAGGTTATTGTCAGGATTATAGCACTTATCTCATGCGGGTGTAGCTCAACGGTAGAGTTCTAGCCTTCCAAGCTAGCTGTGCGGGTTCGATTCCCGTCACCGCTCCAAAAATTTTAGCATTCGTTGCGGCAAAGGTTTTAATCACATGACAGACAAGCCTGAAAACATAACGCCCGAGCAAAATACGCTCTCCACGGGTGCTGCACAAACGCTGGAACGCAAGATTATTTTTGTGGCGCTTATTATGGTGGGGCTGGCCGCGTTTGGCGGCGCGTTTTTGTTTGACCGTGCGCATGATGCCATGATGCCGCCACAGCCCATTTATGTGCCCACCGTTGATTACATTGCACCCCCCGATGTTTTGACGATCAAGGGCGCCACACGGCCTTATGATTTACCGGTAGATGTTTATTCATCTGACGATACGCTGCGTACGGTACGCGGCCGCGTAACAGACATTGTGCCGCGCACTGACCGTATGACCGATGGCAACACACGCGAGAACCTATATGCCCGCACGGAGTATTTTTCCAAAGAGCAAAATATGAACTGCTACTTCCACCAGTACATGGGGTTGGTTGCCACGTATAAAGTACATGACGCTGTGCTGGTACAGTTTGACCCGCAAGCCGGTGATGCCTGCGGTACATCACGCATTGTGAAATAAGCCCGAAAGCAAAATAAGCCTGTAATTAAAGTTTAAATCCACCTTTTTTCGGCATCGGTGGCGTGCCGGGCGGCAAAATCTGCTTGCCCTTGTTATCAACAATTTTTTGATCTGGCATAGCTTTGGCCAGTGCTTCCGCCGCGCGGCGGGTACCCACAAACATAACGCCCAGATGTTCAAAATCATCGCTGATCATGCCCATGCCGGACATGGTGATTTCATCTGTCTCGTAAAACGGCATCAGAACTTTTGTCGCTTCGTCGTGCAAAGTTTCAACCGCGGGATCCTGCCAGTTGATTTTATCGCCCCGCTTGCCGAGGAAAATACCAAAACGCTGCAACGCACCTATTTGCTGCTTCGGTTTATCATGCAGACCCGAATGTACTTGCAGCGCAAGCATCATCAAATGACGTTCATGCAAATCCATTAACTTGAAACTGTCACGAATTTCCGTGGCTTTGCCAAGACTTGCTGCTTCAATCATCATGCGCGTGGCGTCTTTGGCCATTTGCGCGGCGGAGGGGTCTGATCTGCGCTCTGCGGTCAGCTGCGTTAAAAAATCATCGGTTTTCTTGAGGTTTTCGGCATTGAATTCAATATGGCCCGCATAGGCACCCGCCAGCCAGCTATCCACTTCTTCGTTCAGCGGCGTGTAGACAGCGGCAATCGCCATACCCGTTGCCCCCCAGACTTGCAAATCCTGCACAGTTTTTTCGGCCGTACCATCTGTATTGGCAGCACCATGATAGCGCAGCAGATCAGCCAGTTGAGAGAACACACCCGCCGCACCTGAAGCACGCAAAGCTGTGGCCAATGATTTTTCATCCTGTGCAGCGGCGATGCGCGCCAGCGGCATTTGTCCGTCATCCCCCGCTGTGCGCAGATGATCCAGCATCTTTTTGCACTCCGGCCCCGTGGCGTATTTATCCAGCAAAGCCATGCCGTTTTGGATGGAGGAAATAATATCGGCTTTATCAATGCCACGATATGCGGTCATGGGGCGGATCCTTCGGGAATACTATAAATATGCTTGTGATATAAGCATATTTCATAAAGCACAGGCCGCACTGTGTCAACAGGCCCCGTTTATGCCGCGCGCAAGGCCCCGTAAGCAGGACAAGGCTTGCAATAGACCGCGTTTTGCAGCGCAGCAGGCTTGGCTTTCAATGCTTTACCAAAGGCACGGCGCGCATGGCCCTGCCGCTGAAGGACAAAGACGGATGGCTGGCAATAGACCACAACGCTCGGTGCTGCGGGTACAGGTACGGCGGCCACGGCTTTCTTCGCCAAGGCTTGCGCGGCCTGATATTGCCGCCAGTCTGCGGCGGTCAGTTCCCAGACTTCTTGCACAGGGCAGCCGCCCAAGTAATGGCTAGCGGGTTTTGTGCCCATCAGCTTCGCACCTGTTCTTTCCTTCAGGTTGCGCGACGCAATATTTTCTTCAGCGTTTTTAATCAGCAGTTTTTCAAACCCCAGCACGCTGAAGGCGTAATCGTTCAGCGCTGCCACGGCTTCTTTCATATAGCCCTTGCCCTGAAATTCTTCGCCCAGCCAGACGCCACGATTGCCCGCGCCCGTATCACGGCGCAGATGCACAACGCCAATCACTTTGCCCTGTGGGTCATCTTTCTCTGTGATCCCGAAATACCAGTTACCACCCTGTTCCATCGCAGGCAGCGCAATATTCTTCAGGAATTTTTCGGCACCATCGGCAGGATATGGCCATTTGATAGCCTTGGCAGACAGGTGCTGCACAATATTCCAATGCGGGAAATATTGCTGGATCGCCGGGGCATCTGTCTGCACCAGCGGGCGCAACACAAGGCGTTGCGTTTCAATGACAGAGCGCATGACCATCAGGCGCTCATCCGATAGGTCACGGGGCGGTGTGATGTGCTTGCGCGTGGCTTGACGAACAGCATCTTGGGCACATCACGCGCATACCAGCTGCGGGATGTCAGCTCCCATACTTCCTGTGTCATGCTGCCGCCTAGATAATGATCTGCGGGGCGCACGGCCTTCAATACAGCACCCGTTTTTTCGCGCAGCTTGCGTGATGCGGTATTGTCGCCGGCATTCATAATCATCAGCTTGTCAAAACCCAGCACCTCGAAGGCATGGTTATGCAAGGCGGTCGTGGCTTCTTTCATATAGCCCTTACCCTGATGATCTTCCGACAGCCAAAAGCCGATATTGCCCGCCATTGAATCACGGCGCAGATGCACAACACCGATCACGTCGCCCGCAAGGTCATCCCGGCGGGTGATACCGAAATACCATTGCTCTCCCGTGGCCATGGCTGGCAGGGCAATGTTTTGCAGGAACTTCTGTGCGCCATCCACCGGATAGGGCCATTTGATGGCCCTGGCAGACAGATGCTGCACAATGTTCCAGTGTGGAAAATGGTGTTGAATGGCAGGTGCGTCTGCCAGCGTAAGCGGCCGCAAATGCAGCCGTTCAGTCTCGATATGGGTCATTGGAATAGCCAGTCAAAAAACGTGAATCATGCGACCTGACGCTTAAAGCGTGAGGGGGTTAACAAAAACTCCTGATCGGTCGTCGCATGGGTTTGACTTTCGGCTGTTGCACGAGAGATTAGAATAAGGCGATTCAAAACTTTCTGTCAAATAAAAACGCATACTTAGACAGATTTTTTGATGCGGTAGAGCACATGGGGGCGCAAAGGGTGCTCTTCGGCCAGATTGGGATGCAAGAAATCATCCGCTGGATCATGCGTCATGCCCAGCTTATCCATGACACGGCGGGAATTGGCGTTTTCAGCCGTGGTGAAGGCCACAATCTCGGCAATCCCCAGTGCGCCAAAGCCTGCCGCCAGTGCTGCCCTTGCAGCCTCCGGCGCGTATCCCCTGCCCCAGAAGGCAGGCGCCATGCGCCAGCCAATTTCAACAGCAGGCACAAAAGGTGCCTGAAACAGCACGGGGGCCAAGCCTGTCAGCCCGGCCAGTTGGCCGCTTTCTTTATCTTCCACCGCCCAAAAACCATAGCCGTTCATGTCAAAGACCTGCTCGATCCTATCCATGAACAAATCACTCTCCGCGCGGTTAAACGGTGCTTTGAAATAGCGCATCACCTGTGCATCCGCATTCAACACAGCAAAGGCTTCGCGGTCAGCATCTTGCCAACGGCGCAATATCAGCCTGTCTGTTTCCAAACGATCCAGCATATCTTTACGACTTGCCGCCCGTCGGGCTTGGCTTGGGTGGTGTGGTTTTGGGGCGGGCAATGACCACGCGCGGGCGTGATGCTTTGGCCTGTTTGGCCATTTCATCGCGTAAGGAGCGCTTTTTCTCCAATGCCTCGACCACTTCTTCTTTTTGCTCGGTCAGCTCTTCGATCGCGTCTTCTTTGCGGTCGAAATAAGAATTAATGGCCATGTCTTTTTTGGCAATCCGCTTCAGCTCGAATTTTTCTTGCACGTCTTCTTTAATATCGTCGTGCGCATCTTCGACCTGATCCAGGCGGGCTTCTTTATGCCGGCGCTGGCTGGGTAATGCGGCTTCGGGCCTGTGCAGAAGCCACCATTCCTTCATGCGTTCCCACCCGTCTTTGGTAAAGCCAAAGATACCTTCGGGATTTTCGCGGTTGCGGAAGGTTTCTTCCATGAACATGAAATGTTCTTTCAAAATCTCCAGCTCCTGCGGCTCCCCCGCATGGGGCAGCGCATTTTCGAAAATCATTTTATCGAAGTTCAGCGAATTGAAAGCCTGAAAGGTAACGGCGGCAATCGCTTCTTTCGCGTAGCCTTGGCCATGTTGTTTTTTATCCAGCCACAGGCTTTGCTTGGCGGTATCGCCATCGCGGCGCAAATGGGCAAGACCGAT
>JBGTNC010000178.1:0-2015 GCA_041743265.1 Alphaproteobacteria bacterium
TATCACGAAGCCGCAGAACTGGCGCCGCGCGATGTGGTCAGCCGTGGTATTTTTGCACAAATGCAGCTGGGCCAAAAAGTTTATCTGGATTGCCGCCATATCGACACCGCACATTTTCCGGCCTTGCTGCAAGCAGCGGCACGTGCTGGTTTGAATCCGGCGCGTGATCTGGTACCCGTCATGCCTGCTGTGCATTATCACATGGGCGGCATTGCAACGGATTTGAATGGTCAGGCAAGCCTTGCTGGCCTTTGGGCGGCAGGGGAATGTGCGGCAACAGGCCTGCATGGTGCTAACCGCCTTGCCAGCAATTCCTTGATGGAAGCGATCGTCATGGGTGCGCGCGCGGCAGATGATATTGCCAAATGCCTGCCGCGCATAACCAAAGAAATTCGTTTTGATGTGCACAGCCTGCCAGAGCTGAAAACAGCGAAAGAGTCTGTGCCGGAGCGTGATGTACTGCGCCATGTGATGAGTGATCTGGTCGGTGTCATCCGTGATGAGCGTGGCTTGAAAAATGCCATTCATGATTTGGCCCGTTTGGGTGCAGTGTCCGATTTGCGCGATACACGTACCGCGGATATGGCCTTGGTCGCACGTATGATTGCAGCATCGGCCCTGATGCGCACCGAAAGCCGTGGAGGACATTGCCGCGCGGATTATCCGATGGCCATCAAAGCCTTGCAAAAACGCAGTTTTGTGACACTCAAAGAAATTGATGCCCTGACGGCAGATGTATTGCCCGCCGCCAGACAACCCGTTGCAATATCTGCTGAGGAGAAAGCCGCATGACAACCGTTGCCCCGCTCACATCCTTTGTGATTGAACCGTTGGTTCGCATGGCACTTGCCGAAGATTTGGGCCGTGCCGGTGATATTACCAGCGACAGTACCGTGCCCGCCGAAACCCGTGCGCGCGTGGTGATTGCGGCACGCGAAGAAGGCCGCATTGCAGGCATGGATATTGCCGAAGCAGCCTTTCGCATGGTAGATCCTGATCTTAAAATCAAACGCCTGAAGCCTGAAGGCAGCGATGTAGTCAAAGGTGATGCTGTTTTGGAAGTAGAGGGCCGCGCACGTTCTATTCTGACAGCCGAACGTGTGGCGCTAAATTTTATGGGCCGTATGTCCGGCATTGCCACGCTGACCCTGAAAATGGTGCGGGCCGTGGGCAACCACAAAGCCAAAATTGCAGCGACCCGCAAAACCACGCCGGGCCTGCGCACGGTTGAAAAATACGCGGTCATGGTGGGCGGCGGTATTCCGCACCGCTATGGTCTGGATGATGCGGTGTTGATTAAAGACAATCACATCGCCATGGCAGGCGGCGTGACGATTGCCATTCGTAATGCCAAGGCCCATGTGGGCCACACGGTCAAAATCGAAGTGGAAGTTGATACGCTGGAACAGCTCAAAGAAGTTTTGGCCGAAGGTGTAGATATTGTCATGCTCGATAACATGTCGACCGATGATATGGCGGCCGCCGTTAAACTGGTGGACGGGCAGGCCTTGGTCGAAGCATCGGGCGGGGTGACCTTGCCACGTATCCCCGAAATTGCAGCGACAGGTGTGGATTTGATTTCGACAGGGGCCATCACGCATAGCGCGCCGAATTTCGATGTCGGGTTGGATTTTAAATCTGCTGCCTGATCTTTGGACGTTTTTAAAGTTTTTGCTGTGACACACAGATAAAGCCGCTGCCGCTGGACGGGCAGCGGCTTTTGTCTTTAAAAGCCCCCTTTTCGGTTTGTTTTGGCGGGGGCGCTGGCGTATAGTTTGAGGGAAGCGACTCGCGCATTACGAAAAAACCGCCCTAAGACGGTTCACGAAGGAAAAAATGTCCCCCGATCCAAGTATGATCCCTGCCGAACTGATTATGCTCTTGCTGGCAATCGGTGGTGTGGGCGGTTTTTTATCAGGCCTGCTGGGTGTGGGCGGCGGCATTATTTTTGTGCCGGCATTGTTTTTCTCTCTCTCCTCACTGGGCTTCAGCGCAGACCATGCCATGCATGTGGC
>JBGTNC010000179.1:0-2685 GCA_041743265.1 Alphaproteobacteria bacterium
GGCGTGGTTCGTGCTGCGGCGGGGTGCCGTCGCCAGGGGGTGGTAAAACACCGACTTTGGTGCCTTTGACGGGTATCGGCTCAAGGCTGTTTTTCACGTTGAAGGCGGGTGCTTCTTCGGGATCGTTGCTGTCATCGGGGATGGTGTCTTGCGGTATGACGGGGGTCAGCACGGGGCGTGCTTTTAAGTGTTCAAACCCGTAATCCAGCAGCGCCGTCATGTCGCTTTTACGCTCGGCAGGTGATCGGGCACCGAAAACCACGCCGATAACGCGGTGGCCATCACGGGAGGCAGAAGCCGTCAGGTTATAACCGGATGATGCAATCCAGCCGGTTTTCAAACCATCCGCACCGGGATATGCGCCCAGCAGGTTGTTGTAGTTTTTGTAATTCGTGCCGTTGTAGCGGAAGGTACGTGTATTGAAAAATGCGTAATATTCAGGGAAGTCGCGGATGACAGCGGCAGATAATTTCGCCATGTCTTCGACGGTTGTGTATTGCTTGTCATCAGGCAAACCATTCGGGTTTACAAATTGGGAATTGTCCATGCCAAGGCGGGTGGCGGTTTCGTTCATACGCGTGGCAAAGCTTGCGGTGTTGCCTGCAACGGCCTCGGCCAAAACAACAGCGGCATCATTGGCAGAATGTACCAGCATGCCTTTTAAGGCGTCTTCCACGGTGATTTGTTTAATTGTCTGGCGTTGCGCGTGGCGCATTTTTCCGGTTTTTTTATCGCGCCAGCTAATGGTGCCAAACATGGCCAAATTTGTGCGTGGCATTTTGGCGGCGTATTCGGATACATCCAGTTTTTGGTCCAGCGTCAAGGTACCGGCACGCAAGGCTTCGAAGGTTAAATAGGCCGTCATCACTTTGGTGGTGGAAGCGGGGCGCAGTTGCTGGTCACCATCGCGCACGTAAAGTGTATTGCCGCTTTCGGCATCAATCACGATAGAGGCATAGCGATCAGGGCGCGGTGTTTCGGGTGGTGGTGTTTGTGCCTGCACAGAAGTAATCGCCACAGCATTGAAAGCCAGCGTCAGCGTCAGCGATTTCAGCCAATGAGCTTTCTTCAAAACGGGGCCTTTCCGTGTTGCGCAACAAGTGCAGATGATATGTGGGTACGCGCCAGTGGCTGGCGTGTTCTGAGATATTATGGCAACGATTGATTCATGTAAAGATATTTTTCAATCACTTCGCGCTTTTTTCTCATGTGCAGTGCAGCAATGCCGTGTATTCTTGTGGAGGGCTTGGCGGTGCAGTTCGGGGTGACAAATGCGCCCTTCAAGGCTATCTTTATAGAAGGGGTGATCAGCACCCCGTTGGGTTATGCGGGATTTTTGATGAAAGCCTTTGATTCTAAAAGAATTAACATGACAGCGCCGCCGGAGGATGACCGTGATACGGCCCGTCCCGGTATCGGTGTGATGACGCGCAGCCGCGCGAAGCCGAAAAAACCCGCCATGTTCCGCGTGCTTATTCTGAACGATGATTTCACGCCCATGGATTTTGTGGTGCATGTGCTGGAAAAGTTTTTCTCTAAAGACCGTCAGGAAGCCACCGAAATTATGCTGCATGTCCACCGCCGTGGCGTGGGTGTTTGCGGCGTTTATACGTATGAAGTGGCGGAGACCAAAGTCAATTTGGTCATGGATTACGCCCGCAAGCACGAACACCCGCTGCAATGCACGATGGAAAAGGAATAGATAAATGCTGTCACGCAATCTGGAGCAGACATTGCACCGTGCCTTGGCCTATGCCAATGCAAGACACCATGAATTTGCCACGCTGGAACATTTGTTGCTGGCCCTGACAGAAGATCAGGATGCCATTGCCGTGATGCGCGCCTGCGGTGTGGATCTGGATCTGTTGAAACAGGAACTGACACATTACATCGATACCGAAATGCAAAATCTGGTGCATCCGGCGGCAGAAGAATCCAAGCCGACATCCAGCTTCCAGCGTGTTTTACAACGTGCCGCCATTCATGTGCAATCATCGGGCCGCGAAGAAGTGACGGGCGCGAATGTACTGGTCGCGCTGTTTTCCGAGCGTGAAAGCAACGCCGTGTTTTTCCTGCAAGAACAGGAAATGACGCGTTTTGATGCTGTGAATTATATCTCCCACGGCATCGCCAAAGTGGGCGGGCACACCGAACAACGCGCCGTGCATGGCGCGGACGAAGGTGATGGCGAAGAAGCTGTTTTGAAAAAAGGCAAAGATGCGCTGGATGCCTATTGCGTGAACCTGAACGAAAAAGCCATGAAGGGCAGTATTGACCCTCTCATCGGCCGCGAAAGCGAAGTGGAGCGCACCATTCAGGTGCTGTGCCGCCGTTCCAAAAACAACCCGCTGTATGTGGGTGATCCGGGCGTGGGTAAAACCGCCATTGCCGAAGGCTTGGCCCGCCGCATTATCGAAGGTGCGGTGCCGGATGTTTTGAAAGACGCTGTGATTTATTCGCTGGATATGGGATCCCTTCTGGCAGGTACACGTTATCGCGGTGATTTTGAAGAACGCATCAAGGCGGTTTTGACTGAATTGCAGTCGATTGAAGGTGCGGTTTTGTTCATCGATGAAATCCACACCGTGATTGGTGCTGGCGCGACCTCCGGCGGCGCGATGGATGCGTCGAACCTTTTGAAGCCGTCGCTGTCGGATGGGTCCTTGCGCTGCATTGGTTCGACCA
>JBGTNC010000180.1:0-4058 GCA_041743265.1 Alphaproteobacteria bacterium
GCGTATAGACTTTATATGACGATCCGGATTTATTCACCGTATCCCAAGGCTCAAAAAGCAAGCCTGCCTGAAAGCTTTGTGCCTCCAGCCCTTGCGCCCGCAAGTCACTTTTGATGGTTTTGTCCCGTTTCATGGCCCAAGGCTCGTAGCAACGGTTCCAAAAAACAGTGTCCGCCTTTGTCGTCACTATTAAATCTTGGAGCGCTGATGCTGCGGCCCCTTGAAAATAAACCAGCGGATGAAAGCCAGCTTTCTGCAAAGCGAAATCTAACGCCTGCAAGCTATGATGCAGCCACCAGCGCGATGCCGCACCGCGTCGCCATATACCGGCTGCTTCATCATCCAGAATATAAACAGGTATAATGGTTTTGCCCGTTGCTACCGCTGCCGCCAGTGCAGGGTTATCCCGCAGGCGCAAATCGGCACGAAACCACATAATAATCGGGTTATCAGGCATGATTTTTAATAACTTCCAGCAAACGGGCGATATCATCTGCATCATGATATGGGCCGAAGCCGAAGCGAAGGCAATCCCCGCGATAGTCTGTCAGTACATTCTGCTCTTTCAGACGATCAGATATATCCGCTGCCTGCGGCGTGCGGAAAGTCAAAAAATTGCCGCGTTTTGGCTCTGTGACAGGCACAGCTAATTGTGAAGGGTTCAGTTTTTCCAGTTCAAGATCTGCAAGCCCCGTTACAAATAATTCCTGCATCGCATGGGCATGTTTATGCAGGTCATCGACCGTGATGCTGCGTGATGCCATCCATGCAAAAACAGCGCGCATACGGTAAAATCCCGTCGGGTCTGCTGTGGCGCCTGCAAACCGGCTGCCATCGGTGCCGTAATCAATGCATGCTGTTTTAGGTTTGCCCAGTGTGCCAAATTCGGCGAACCATCCTGTATTACGCGGCCTTGCGCCATAGCCCGGCGGGCAATGTATGAAACACGCCCCTTCTCCGCTCATGGCATATTTGTATCCGCCGCCCATATAAAAGGCACGATCGGCCATAGGGCCCATATCCATGGGTGTTGCCATGAAACCATGATAGCCATCAATCACGACCAACGTATCTTCGCTTTTAACAGCGCGCACAATTTCGCTCAGTGGCTTAACCGCGTAACCGCTGTTGAAAAATACATGGCTCACAAAGACCAGATCCGCATCTTCCATCTCGGCGACGGCTTTTGCAAAACGTGTTGTGAATGTTGTCAAAGGCTCTGCTGCAATGCGCTTGACGATGACAATGCTATCTTCTTCCATACGGCGCAGTTGACGGTCAAAGCTGTAAAATTCGCTATCTGAGGTAATAACCTTTAGCGGGCGATCTGTCGGCAGACAAGAAAAAATACGATTTACAAACTCGTGCGTATTCGGGGCGAAGCAAATTGTGTCGCTGTTTGGTAAATTCAAAACACCGGCAATGCCCTTTTTTACATCGGCGAAAACCGTTTCAAAAATATGCGGCCATTTTTTATCTGTCAGGGCCGCCGCATCCAACCAGGCCTGCATGTGCGCATCAAAGGTAACATCGGGCCAGTAATGATGGCTATGGGCGACCATATGTAGCCTGTCAGGCGCGGCATTTAAGAATCTGCTGAAATCTTGCTTAATCTCAGGCCGCATCGGCTGCATCCCCCCAGTAGCGGAAGTGCATTTTGTTTTCTACAGCCTTGGGCAGCTTAGGCAGCTTGGAACGTGGAATGAGGAAAGTAGACAGCGCGAACAAATCACGGAAAATACGGTGCTTCGCTGCCGTTGCGACCAGATAATCATGCCCGGATGATCCACCGCTGCCCATTTTTGTACCCAGCATACGCTGCGCCATGAGCGAATGACGGTAACGCCAGAGTGCCATAAGCTCATCGACATCCATCAAGTCATTTAAAATTTTGAAGGGTGTTTGCAAGGCCGGCTGATCGCGGTAAAGGTTAATGAACAATGCAGCCTTTAATGCTTTTTGTGAAAAACGCCACGGCATTTCTTCTTTTGTCGCTTGCCCGAACAGCTTGTCGAACTGTGCCGTCATGTTGTCGAGCTTGCTAAGTTCCATGCGTTTGGCATCGGCTGTCATTTTGCGGTTTTTGCCCACAGCGGTGCGGTCTGCGCCGATCATATCCATCACGGCCTTGCGATACACGGCCCAAAAGTTGAACGTGCCCGTTTCCACAAAGGGTGTACGGCTGAGCCAGCGATCTAACTGGTCAATTAATGCAGGTTTTTTTATGATGGTTTTTAAATGGGCGCGGTCAGCCTCAGGCAAATAATTTTCAAAAGATTTACCGTCATATCCGATGCGGTCATCATGGCGCAGGCCCAAGCGCATTTCCAGCTCGCGGAATTGCATACTTTGAAAGCCCGAGGCAGAACGGAAAACGTGGCGGAAATCCAGAAAATCAAGCGGCGTCATTGTCTCGATAATATCCAGCTGTTTCACCAACAGCTTCATCGTTTCCACGATGCGGCCAAGGCTGGAGGATACAGTACGCAGCTCCGCATCTTTAACAACCTTGCCGGAGAATACTTTCTGCACACGGTCCAGCTCAAACAAAATCAACTTGAACCACAGCTCATACGTCTGATGTACAACGATGAACATCATTTCATCATGCGCGGCACTCAGCGGCTTTTGTGATGTTAGTAGATTAGAAAGCTGCAAGTAGCCTTTGTAATCAACGTCACTACCCTGTTTTGGCTTTACGGCTTTTTTCGTCATACGTCACCTTTTGTACGCAAAATACGCTTGGCGCGGTCCACGCGGCTGGCAAAAGTATGTGGGTCTGCAATTTTCGGCAGCACAATATTCCGGTCAAACTTATCACCCTTGAGACTGGTATCGACCATGTTGGAATAAATAAACACACTGCCATAATTCAACATCGCGCCCAGACGGCTTTGGTTGACGACTGTTTCAAACAACTGGCGCAGGTCAATCTTGGTGTATTTCACAAACAAAATACCCTGCTTATAAAGCAAGCGTCTGTCTGTCAGAATAATTTCCGTGGACCACATATCCAGCATCCGCCAGGCAAAAATAACACCCGCGACCAGCCAGCTGAGCCAGCGCAGCATAAACGTCCAAAAACCACGGTCCACGAGAACTGTTGGCAGGTTCAAGGATTGTTGCAAATAATATACGCCCTGAAAAAGGCCCGGCATGGTTTTATGGACCAGGATAAAGGCCAGTATCGACCAGATGATCGTTTCCATCGTATAGGCAAAGTGAAAACGCGCACGTGCCACAAGCCGCTCATCCCCCATCAGGGTGCGACGAGTGGAGACGCTGGGCTTGCGCTTATCTGAAACAGCGGCATAAACATCCGGCTCATGGATAAGGCTGCCCCGCTCCACAAAAGCATCTGCCACGCTCAGCGCACTGCTTTTTTGCACAATGCCGCTTTTCTGGATGGCGGTACGATAAAATTCTTGTTGCACAATATTGCGCACTTCTTCTGCCAATTCATCGCGACTGACAGCCGGAGCGCCATTGACCGTGGCAGGCAGGCTGGATTGAACTTCTGCTGCATGCGCTCGAATTTTGCGCAAGATGACTTCTTCTGCCGGGTCCGTTTCACCATCGGCCATGGCAAGCATACCTGCAAACAGCACAAGGTTTTCGCGGTCACGCGGGTCTTTCACAACGGGCAGCAAATCATCAATATTTTGCGCAACGCGTAAATCTTGTACCAGCTGAAATTTCTGCCCGTCTGAAATTTCGAACTTGTTTTCGAAATAGGCCACCAGCGTTTGCAGAAACTGCTTTTCTTCCTTGTGGATGACATGATCGGCATGCACAAGTGCTGCCACACAACGCAGCATGTGAAAGGTACTTAAAGACAAGGGTGTTTTTTGGGCATCAGTCATGCGTATTCCGATCATTCAGGAAGATAAAGCCTAGTAATATTAAACTATTACACACCAAAAGCAAAACAGGCGCCGTATAAAGGGGCCTGTTTTTACAATTTTTAAGGCTGATTATGAGAACAAGTTCTTAGGATATACGGTCGATGAATCCCTTTTGTTCCAGCCAGTCAATGACGCGATCTGCCAATTGCTCGG
>JBGTNC010000181.1:0-3425 GCA_041743265.1 Alphaproteobacteria bacterium
CCGGAAGTCGTGCAGCAAGGCCCCGGTACTTGTCCGAAATGCGGCATGGCTTTGGAGCCTATGGTGTCCACAGGTGAAGAAGGTGAAAATCCGGAGCTCACAGATTTTAGACGGCGTTTTTGGGTGGGCTTAATTTTAACCCTGCCTGTTTTTGCGCTCGAGATGGGATCACATGTATTCGGCGTACATAAATTTATTTCGCCGGAAACATCTGTATGGATCCAGCTTGTTCTTGCAACGCCGGTTGTGCTGTGGGCAGGCCTGCCGTTTTTCCAACGGGGCTGGTCTTCTGTTGTGAACCGTAGCTTGAATATGTTTACGCTTATCGCGCTCGGTACTGGAGTTGCGTGGGGCTATAGTATGGTAGCAGCCTTGCTGCCCGGCATTTTCCCTGATGCGGTAAAGACAGATACAGGTGTTGTCCCCGTATATTTTGAAGCAGCTGCCGTGATTGTGGTGTTGGTGCTTTTAGGACAGATGCTGGAGTTGAAAGCACGCGCCCGCACGGGCGGCGCTATCAAGGCGTTGCTCGGGCTCGCACCCAAAACGGCCTATATGGTGACGGACGAGGATGAAACAAAAGAGATTGCGATCGAGGATATTAATGTCGGCGATCTCTTGCGTATCCGCCCCGGCGATAAAATCCCCGTGGATGGTGTTGTTGTTGAAGGCACAAGTCGGATTGATGAATCAATGGTCACAGGGGAGCCGATGCCTGTTGAAAAAACCAAAGGGGCAACCGTGATTGGCGCGACGGTCAATGCAAATGGCACACTGACAATTCGCGCCGAAAAAGTCGGGCGGGATACGATGTTGTCGCAAATCGTCAAGATGGTGGCAGATGCACAGCGTAGCCGCGCCCCCATTCAGCGTATGGCCGATAAAGTTGCCGGATGGTTTGTACCGATTGTTATGCTGGTGTCGGTCATGGCTTTCGCGGCATGGTTTTTCTATGGGCCGTCTCCTGCCTTTAGTTACGCCCTTATTGCTGCTGTGAGTGTATTGATTATTGCGTGCCCTTGTGCGCTGGGGCTTGCAACACCTATGTCGATTATGGTGGGCATCGGGCGTGGTGCGAAATCCGGCATTCTCATCAAGGATGCCGCCAGTCTCGAGATTTTAGAGAAGGTGGATACATTGGTGGTCGATAAAACGGGCACACTCACACAAGGGCGTCCGGCTTTGACCGAGGTTGTCAGTCTGGATGGATTTAGTGACGGTGATATTTTGACACTGTCCGCGGCCTTGGAAAAAGGCAGTGAGCACCCGCTGGCCGAAGCCATCGTGCGCAGCGCAGAAGAAAAAGGACTGGATCTACCCAAAGCATCTGATTTTGAATCTGTGACGGGGAAGGGTGTGCGAGGGCACGTCGATGGCAAGTCTATTGCACTTGGTAACAGCAAGATGATGGAAGCAGCGGGAGCCGATATTTCCGCTTTAAAAGAAGAGGCTGAACGTTTGCGCTCGCAAGGCGCAACGGCCATGTTTCTGTCGGTTGATCGGCAGATTGCAGGCCTTATCGCCGTATCCGATCCGATTAAAGGCACAACTGAATCTGCCATCCGTGCTTTGCATGCGGCGGGGCTTCGTATTGTCATGTTGACGGGCGATAATGCAACAACAGCCAAAAGTGTTGCAGATAAACTTGGTATTGACGAAGTGCACGCCGATGTCTTGCCGGAAGAAAAAAGCAAAATCGTCAAACAATTGCGTGAAGCGGGTGCGATTGTTGCGATGGTGGGGGACGGTGTCAACGATGCCCCCGCCCTGGCAGCCGCGCATGTAGGCATTGCCATGGGCACGGGCACAGATGTTGCCATGGAAAGCGCAGGCCTTACTCTTTTAAAAGGTGACCTAAACGGCATTGTCGGCGCCATTCGCCTGTCGCGTGCAACGATGCGCAATATCCGGCAAAACTTGTTTTTCGCTTTTGCCTATAATGCCGTAGGGGTGCCGGTTGCGGCGGGTGTTCTTTATCCATTCTTTGGCATTTTGCTCTCGCCCGTGATCGCGGCGGCCGCTATGTCGCTGTCTTCCGTCAGTGTTGTCGGGAATGCCTTGCGGCTACAAATGACCAAGGTATCTGGCGAGTAAAGAGGGCGCTTTTACACATATTTGGGTACGTACCCATGGCCATTGCAACGGGGGCGGGGGCAGAGGTGCAAAAGCCACTGGCCATGGTCGTCATCGGCGACCTCATCGTCTCAACCGCGCTCACCCTATTCGTCCTGCCCGCACTTTATAATCGTTTCACGGCGGCAAGGGAGATGACGGAGGAAGAGCTGCTTTAGGGGGCGTCCGTATCGCGCTCTTTTTTGCTGTTATTTCGTCCCCATGCTTGCGCTTTTTATGTTATTAAAAGCCACCCTATTTTTCTGCAGGAGGTGGATGTCGACATGAAACGCTGTCACTGGGTACCGCTGGATAAGCCAGATTACGTGCATTACCATGATACGGAATGGGGTGTGCCGGTGCATGATGATCGGCTGTTGTTTGAAATGCTCATTCTTGAGGGCGCGCAGGCGGGGTTGAGCTGGTACACCATTTTAAAACGGCGCGATGCTTACCGCAAACTCTTCAAGAATTTTGATCCTGTCAAAGTCGCCAAAATGTCTGATGCTGCGTTGGAGGAAGTTTTGGGCAATGCAGGCATCATCCGTAATCGGTTAAAGGTTTTTTCTGTGCGGAAAAATGCCATTGCGTTTTTGGCTATTCAAAAAGAATTCGGGTCGTTTGATCGTTACGTGTGGGGATTTGTCGATGGTAAGCCTTTGGTGAATCGTCCGACCAGCCCCAGTGATGTGCAAGCACAGACTCCCGTTTCAGATGCGCTTTCTAAAGACCTGAAAAAGCGTGGCATGAGCTTTGTGGGCTCCACCATTATATATGCCTATATGCAAGCAACCGGCATGGTGGATGATCATGCGGCCTATTGCTTCAAAGCAGGCAAGGGCAAGTAAGGCGTGGCAATGTCTCTTCACCTCATCAAACTCTCCGTCGGGACAGAAAGTCTGGCAGATTTGTCTGAATGGCAAACGGCGCGGCTGGCGCAAATGCGGGCAGCGGGTAAAACGCCGGAGCTTGTGCATGTCACGCGCCAGACGCCCAAACGTGCAGCAGAGCTTTTGGATGGCGGGTCAATTTATTGGGTGGTGAAGGGCTTTGTGGTCGCACGACAAAAATTGCTGGATTTGCGCGCGCTGGAAGTGAACGGCATTGCCCATTGCGGCATTGTGTATGATGCCGCGCTGATGCCCGTGCGCAACCAGCCACGCCGTGCTTTTCAAGGATGGCGGTATTTGCAGCAAAAAGACGCCCCCGCCGATATGCCCCCCGGCAGCGGCCACGAAGACCTGCCCGAACATATGCGCGAAGAATTGCGTGCGCTGGGGTTGTTGTGACCAGATTTGGTTACCCCCCCCCGA
>JBGTNC010000182.1:0-6168 GCA_041743265.1 Alphaproteobacteria bacterium
GGCAGCTTTCACATCTTTGTATGTATCTTTCGCTGCTTTCTTGGTGTCATTCCAGCCTTCACGAATATCTTTCTCTGTGACTGTTTCTGCCGGAGGTGTATCCGGATTGTTGGCTTGCACTTTCATCGTTGTTTCGCTCGACACTTTTGCGTCTGCCGCGTGAACAAGAGCAGGGCTGGCTGCCATAAGGGCTGCCAGTGATGCTGCCGTCAAAAAGGTTGTGTTTTTCATGATACCGTTCCTTCATCTATTTTGGGATTGTGTGAACATTGCGTTCTTGACGGTATTTTCGCCGTCTATCTGCGTGGACTTACGAAGGGATCGTCATAGTGGTTCCTGAAAAATGCGGTTGCGCCTGTGTCCTCATAAATAAGCTCTGTGGAACGATTGAGGCCAGCTGGGTTGTAATCTATTGAGATTAAAAGGATATAAACTTATAGGGCACCTTTTCTGACGCGGGCCGTTGGTCTTGCAAGACGCATTTTAAAAACGACGAAACAGGCAAAGGAGAAATGCCATGATGAAGAATATGAAATTTATGTTGATGGGTGCTGCTGCAACGGCGCTGCTGCTGCATGCATCCCCTGTGCAGGCACAAGAAACAGTTGTGAAAACGCAAACGGTTACACAGACCACACAAGTCATGCCGAAAACGGGCACACGCATTATTAACTTTGCTGATTTTGATTTGAATGCGGATAAAACAATGTCCACGTTTGAAATCGGTGAAATGCTGTTCAAGCTGTTTGATGCAGATGGCAACGAAGTGATCGATAACGTTGAGTTTGAAAATCGCAACGTGATGACAATTGTGCCCATGCAGAAAGAAACCGTGGTCAGCTTTGACTTTGATAATGATGGTGTACCGGATGAAATCCATCGCACCTACGAGAATGTATTGAAAGATACACAGCTGACCCGCTTTGATAATAACCTCGATGGTATCTCGCCACATGAATTTGCGGGCAAGAGCTTTATGGAGATGGATCTGAACCGCAGTAAAGCCATTGAACAAAACGAATGGCGCGGTGCTTACATCGCCAGCATTGCAGAGAAAAATGAAAATCAGGTTCTGTTGAATAAATAACTTTACCCACCACCCTGATCACCACGCTTCCCCGTGGTAGCCGCCCGGTCTTTTACCAGATCGGGCGGCTTTTTTATTACGGCTTATGCCGAACGATTTATCTTCTGGTGCGTTAGTAGAATAGACGGGAAAAAGGAGAAAGACCATGAAAGTCATAAAAAATACATATCTGAAAAAATCCCCATTGCGCGCTGTGATGGTTGTGACTCTTGCCCTGGGGCTATCTGCCTTGGGTGGCTGTAGCAACATGAGCAGTACGGAACAACGCGTTGTATCAGGCGGTGCCATCGGTGCAGGTGTTGGTGCTGTGGGTACAGCAGTGACGGGCGGTTGCGTCACGTGTGGTGCCGCAGTCGGTGCTGCCGTTGGTGCTGGTGCCGGTTATGTCATCGATCAATCCAAGAAAAACAAATAAGGTTTTTCTATAGCGGCCAAAAAATCAGCAACAGGGGCACGCTGATGGTCACAACCAATATTTCGAGCGGCAAGCCCAGCCGCCAGTAATCACCAAATCGAAAACCGCCCGGCCCCAGAATAAGCGTATTATTCTGGTGGCCGATCGGCGTGAGGAATGCGCAAGACGCACCAATGGCAACAGCCATCAGGAACGGGTCTGTATGTACACCTAGTGGATGCGCAGCGCTGAGTGCAATCGGGCACATGATGGCGGCTGTGGCGGCGTTGTTCATGAAATCCGAAAGGGTCATGGTGATGACGAGTATAAGCACCAAGGATGTGACGGCACTGTCCTGTGCCAGTGATGAGAGCAAAACATTTGCCATCAACGTGGCGGTACCTGTATCTGCAAAAGCATGGGCAACAGGGATCAAGGCACCCAAAAGCACAATCACCGGCCAGTCAATTGCATTATAGAAGGAGCGCACAGGGATTAGTTTCAAAATGGCGCCCATGACGGCAGCAGATAAGCAGCTGATGGTGGCGGGTAGGCCGAGTGTTGTGGCCAAGATAGCAAGGCCCATCAAACCTGTTGCCAGCCATGCATCGCGCGGGTAGGGCAGGCGCAACGGACGGTCTGCCAGTGGTACGCAGCTATATTGCTGCGCAAATTCGGCGAGAGCTTCTTTTTCACCTTGGAGCAAAATAACGTCTCCGGCGGCAAGTTTCATTTTTTTCATGCGCGTGAGGCGGCGTTCCCCCTGACGGGAAACGGCGAGAAGGTTAATATCGTATCTACGGTTGAGGTGAATTTCGCTGACAGATCTCCCCGATAGCGCGGAATTTGGCAGCATAGCCATTTCCATGAGTACAATTTCTTCGGATTGCAGCAGCGTGCTGGGTTTTACGGCTGTTTTTTCTGCCTTCTCATCTTTGTTGCTTTCGTCTTCGGCGATTTGCTTTTTATCGCCAACCAGTTGCAGGCCAAAGGTGGTGAGCAGGGCGGTTAACTCTTCAGGCTCTGCTTCGATGACCAGAATATCGCCGCTACGTACTTGATGGTAGCGGTGCGGCACCAGCAGCCTACGGTCATTGCGCACCAGCCCAACAATCTGTGCATCCATACCAGCGGTTTCCAGCTCGGCTTCAATATCGCGAATATTTTGGCCGTCCATTTTTGATTTTTCGGGCACGCGTGTTTCTGTCAGATACGCGCCGGTTTCAAATCCTTCTATACCTGCGCGGGCGCGTACGGGTACAAGAAAACGGCCGAGCAGCACCACAAAAACAACGCCCGCCACTGCCACAGCAACGCCAACGGGGCTAAAATCAAACATCGCAAAGCCTGCGCCACTTTCTTTAGCGCGGAACCCCGCCACAATCAGGTTGGGTGGCGTGCCAATCAATGTCGTCATTCCGCCAAGAATGGAGCCGAAAGAAAGGGGCATCAGAAGTTTACCCGGCGGCACGCCGTATTTGGTGGAAAGCTGTAGGGCGATCGGCATCAAGAGCGCCAGCGCGCCAACGTTGTTCATGAAGGCGGACAGGAAAGCGCCCACGATGACCAGTATAGACAGCGTGGCATAGGGACCTGCACTGGCGGGAATGACGAAGCGGATCAAACGGTCCGCCGCCCCTGTTGCTTGCAACATGCCACTTAAAATCAAAACGGCCGCAACCGTAATCACGGCTGGATGGGAAAAGCCGGAGAACGCCTGATCCATGGGCACCAGTTGAAAACCGACACAACCGAGCAAAGCCAAGAGCGCCACGAAATCATGGCGGATGCGGCCTTGAGCAAAAGCAAAGATCATTGCGGCCAGAATACACAGAAGAATGATTTGCGGCGGTGTCATGCCTTTGGCCTTTCAGAGGTTGTGTGCGCATATTGTTTTATACCTATTTCAGGGAAACAGGCAACTGTTCCTGTATTTACGGAAAAATAGGCAGTAAGATGCAGGAGTTTTGCAAAAAGGTATGCTGCGTTCTATGCTGTGCAAGACGCGACAATGAAGGGAATAGGCGTGAAAGAAAACCTCGGCAGCTTTTATGATAAAACCAGCGATTTCCAGCAACAGCAGTTTCTGGCCTTATGCGGTTTGATACAAGAAACCGTGCCACAAGCGGGTGGCTTTAAAACAATGCTGGATATTGGCTCCGGCAGCGGCACCCGCACGCGGCAATGTCTGGATATTTTCAAAGGCCTTGAAAAGATTACAGCGATTGAACCGGATTGGGAAATGATCGAAGTGGCCAAGTCGGAATATGCCGATCCGCGCATTGAATACCAAAAGCTGGCCGCAGAGCAATTGTCTGCCCTGCAACAGGACAATTATCTGTTTGATGCGGTTATTTCCAATTGGGCTGTGCATTGGGTCAGTAACAAAGAAAAAATGATGCAGGACTTAAATGCATTAACGCATCCCGGCAGTGTGTTGATGCTGAGCACATGCGAAGTTTTGCCGTCTGTTTTGACGATGATTGATAGCTATGTGCGTAATGAATTCAAAATCACGCCTGGCAACAGTCCGTTCTTTTACCTCAATGCGGAAGAGTGGAAAGATTTAATGGCGCGGCATGGCTGGGAAGTATCTGCCGTGAAGGCCTATACCGTTTACCGTGATGTGGAAGATACGCAGAAATATCTGGAGCATTGGTTTACGGCCTCTGCTGCCAAATTCATGTACGGCAAACATCTGGTGGAGCTGTCGCCATGGGCGCATAGCGATTTACTCTGGATGATGGGCCGTGCTTTCCCGTGCCGTCAGTATGAGAACGGCTTGAGTTTTTCTGAAGACGTCATGTTTTTGACGGCACGGCGGCTTTAACCCTGAACAGGCGCTCTTTCGTCTTTCAGGAAGTTTTTTGCTCTTGCTGCTTTTTGATCCGCTTGGCGCGGCGGGTTAAAATATTCAATACCTCAACAGCGGAAGAAAACGCCATAGCGGCATAGATGTAGCCTTTGGGTACATGCGTGCCGAAACCATCTGCAATCAACGTCATGCCGATCATCAGCAAGAAGCCAAGTGCCAGCATGACCACAGTCGGGTTTTTCTGAATAAAATTGGCAAGCGGCGTGGCGGCCAGCATCATAACCGATACAGCCACAACAACGGCAATGACCATGACGGGTACATGGTCGGTCATACCAACCGCGGTGATGATACTGTCGACAGAGAAAACAAGGTCCAATACCAAAATCTGTACAATCGCCGCGCCAAAGCCGATGGCGACCTTGGTACCAAGGACTTCGTCTTCGTCTTCATCGTCATCTACACTGTGATGAATTTCTTTTGTGGCCTTCCAAACCAGAAACAAGCCGCCCGCAATCAGGATAATGTCGCGCCATGAAAATTCTTTGCCAAAGAGGTCGATGATAGGGTCTGTCAATTGCACAATCCAGGCAACGGAGCCTAACAACACAAGGCGCAACACAAGCGCCATAGAAATGCCAACACGGCGTGCCTTGACACGCATATGCTCGGGCAATTTGTTCGACAGGATGGAAATGAAAATGAGATTGTCGATACCCAGCACAACCTCCATAACGATCAAGGTGGCAAGAGCGGCCCAGACGGTCGGGTCAGCGGCGAGGATCATGAGTTCTTGGTACATAAGAAATTATCCGTGGATGTTGTGAGAGAGATGCAGAAAATCGCGCAGCATGGCTAGCACGGCGGCAGGTTCGTTCAGTTTATTAACTTCTGGTTTGATAGCGGTACCGCCGGGCAAGGATTGTAAATACCATCCTAGGTGCTTGCGGGCAATCTGCACACCTTGTTTTGTGCCGTAATAGGTCATCATATCATCATAATGGCTTTCGATGACGGGAAGCATATCTGCTGGCGTTGGTGCGGCCTGTGCGTTGTCACCCTTTAGAAAATCTGCGGTGTCGCGCAAAATCCACGGCTTGCCATAGCAACCGCGACCGATCATCACGCCTTGTGCACCTGAAATATCCATCGCGCGCTTTGCATCAGCAGGCGTCAGAATATCACCGTTCACAATCAGCGGAATATTCAGCGCCGCGCGCACACGCGCAACGGCATGCCAATCCGCGCTGCCATTATAAAGCTGGCAGCGCGTGCGGCCGTGGACGGTGACCATTTGAATGCCAACGTTTTCAGCTGCTTTGGCCAGGCTGGCGGCATTGTGGTTTGTGTCGTCCCAGCCCAGCCGCATTTTGACGGTTACAGGCACATCGACAGCCTCGACGACGGCGGCCATGATGCGTGTGGCCAAGTCTTCGTCCCGCATAAGGGCAGAGCCTGCGTAAGATGTCACAATTTTTTTAACCGGACAGCCAAAGTTGATGTCGATGATGGCAGCGCCACGGCCCACGTTGATGCGCGCGGCTTCGGCCATGATCTCTGGCTCGCACCCGGCAATCTGTACGGCCATAGGGAATTCTTCAGCGTAATCGACAGCGACTTTAACGTTGCTTTTCCATTCTTCGATCACTGCGCGGCTTGCGATCATCTCGGAAAAAACAAGGCCTGCACCAAAGTTTTTGACCATGCGTCGAAACGGCAAATCCGTCACGCCAGACATGGGCGCCAGAAAGACCGGGGTATCGATTGCAATATGGCCGATTGAAAATGTCATCGTTACTTGCGATGCGCTCCGTTAGTTTTTTCTATAAAAGCTGGGGGGTATTTTTCTGGAATGGACATGTTGTTGAAAAT
>JBGTNC010000183.1:0-4255 GCA_041743265.1 Alphaproteobacteria bacterium
GGTTTGCCCGTGGGGCCGGTCGCCTTGCTGGTTTTCCTGTTTGTGCTGTTGCGGCGCGTTTCCTATGAAATGGACGGAAAACAAGACGGTTGTGCGAAGGCCGTACCCGCCGTTTAATTGCATATAACCAATCTTTCGTAAAATATCCCCGATATACGGAGATTACGAAAACTACTTTAACGCCGTAATGTTTCCTTCCTTGCAAAAAACCCTGCTTTTGCTTAATGAAGGGAGGTCTATTTCTAACCGTGAAAGAGGGTAAATTGGCAACGACAACATCATCGGGCAAAGCCAAGCTGGAGACGGTCAAGTCACCGTCCAACATCGCATCGACAGAGCAGATGCTGCAGTATTTTAAAGATATGCTGCTCATCCGCCGTTTTGAAGAAAAAGCGGGTCAGCTCTACGGCATGGGTCTTATTGGCGGTTTCTGCCATCTTTACATCGGACAGGAAGCTGTCGTTGTAGGCGTGCAATCTGCATTGGAAGAACAAGATACCGTCATCACGGCCTATCGTGATCATGGCCACATGCTGGCCTGCGGTATGGAATCCAAAGGCGTCATGGCAGAATTGACGGGCCGCAAGGGTGGATATTCCCAAGGCAAAGGCGGCTCCATGCACATGTTCAGCCGTGAAAAAGGATTCTACGGCGGTCATGGTATCGTGGGCGCCACAGGCCCGCTGGGTGCGGGGCTTGCCTTCGCGCATAAATACAAAGGTGATAACGGCATCTGCACCGCCTATTACGGCGATGGTGCAGCCAACCAAGGCCAGATTTACGAAGCCTATAACATGGCGGCCCTGTGGAAATTGCCGGTGATCTTTATCATCGAAAACAACAAATACGGTATGGGTACCAGCCAGACACGCCACGCGGCGGGTGAGCTTTACAAACGCGGCGAAGCCTATGGCATCCCGGGTGAGAAAGTGGATGGCATGGATGTGTTGACTGTACGCGCCACCGCCTTGAAAGCGGTCGAGCATGTGCGCGGTGGCAACGGCCCTTACATTCTTGAATTTGATACGTATCGTTATCGCGGCCATTCCATGTCGGATCCGGGCAAGTACCGTTCCAAGGAAGAAGTCGATCAGATGAAAGAAAACCGCGATCCGATCGATATGATCCGCAAAGTTATTCTGGAGACAGGCAAGTTCAGCGAAGATGATTTCAAAAAGATTGAAAAAGAAGTCAAAGCCGTGGTGAACGAAGCTGCCGAATTCGCACAACAAAGCCCCGAGCCGGATGCGTCCGAGCTTTGGACCGACATCCTGATCGAAGGGGAGGGTTAATCATGCCTGTACAAATTTTGATGCCCGCCCTGTCACCGACCATGACCGAAGGCAAATTGGCCAAATGGGTTAAAAAAGAAGGTGATGCTGTAAAAGCCGGCGATGTGATTGCCGAGATTGAAACAGACAAAGCCACAATGGAAGTCGAAGCCGTTGATGAAGGCACGATTGGTAAAATTCTGGTACCCGAAGGGACCGAAGGCGTTGCCGTGAATGCGCCAATTGCAATTTTACTGGAAGAAGGCGAAAGCGCTGGCGATATTGACAGTGCGCCCGCAGCCGCTGCCCCAAAGGCCGAAGCTGAAGCGCCGATGGTCGAGCCATCTTGTCATCCATCTTCCGCACCGCAACCTGTGACCGCAGCGCCTGCTGCTGAAAAAGAATGGTCAGGGCCCACGGTGAATATCACCGTGCGTGAAGCCTTGCGCGATGCCATGGCCGAAGAAATGCGCGCAGATGAAAACGTATTTGTGATGGGTGAAGAAGTTGCCGAATACCAAGGCGCTTACAAAGTCACACAAGGCCTGTTGCAAGAATTTGGCGACAAACGCGTGATTGATACACCGATTACCTAACACGGCTTTGCCGGTATTGCGGTGGGTGCGGCATTTGCGGGTTTGAAACCTGTGACCGAATTTATGACGTGGAACTTCGCCATGCAGGCGATTGACCATATCATTAATTCGGCTGCAAAAACGCTCTATATGGCTGGCGGTCAATTGGGTTGCCCGATTGTATTCCGTGGCCCTAACGGCGCGGCATCACGTGTGGGTGCGCAGCATTCCCAGTGTTATGCCAGCTGGTATGCACATTGCCCGGGGCTGAAGGTTATTGCCCCTTGGTCTGCCGCCGATGCGAAAGGCTTGCTGAAAGCAGCCATCCGCGACCCGAACCCGATTGTGTTTCTCGAGAATGAAATGATGTACGGCCAGTCGTTTGATATTCCGGCTGACCCTGATTTCATTCTGCCCATCGGCAAAGCGAAGATTGAGCGTGAAGGCACGGATGTAACCATCACGGCATTCTCCCGCATGGTGGGCGTTGCTTTGCAAGCGGCTGAAAAACTGGCCGAACAAGGCATTAGTGCGGAGGTGATTAACCTGCGCACTTTGCGTCCGCTGGATACAGAAACAATCATCAATAGCGTCAAAAAAACCAACCGTCTGATTTCGGTCGAAGAAGGCTGGCCCTATGCCGGCATGGGTTCGGAAATGGCGGCGCTGATGATGGAAAGCTGTTTTGATCATCTGGATGCGCCAGTGGTGCGTGTGCATGGCGCGGATGTGCCGATGCCCTATGCTGCCAATCTTGAAAAACTCGCATTGCCACAAGAAGAGCACATCATTGATGCTGCGAAAAAGGTGACCTATGCCGCATAAAGTTCTTATGCCAGCCCTTTCCCCGACCATGACCGAAGGCAAACTTGCCAAATGGGTCAAGAAGGAAGGCGAAAATGTAAAGGCCGGCGATGTGATCGCCGAAATTGAAACCGACAAAGCCACGATGGAAGTCGAAGCGGTAGACGAAGGCGTGCTGGCACGCATTGTCGTGCCTGCAGGTACGGATGGCGTGAAAGTGAACAGTCTGATTGCCGTTTTACTGGAAGAGGGTGAAGACCCCAAATCCGCAGACAGCGTGAAAGAGGGCGCCGCAGTCCCGCAAACTGCCAAGACAGTCACCCCTGCCAATCAACCCACAGCGGAAGCAGCAAAAGCGGCACCCGCGATGGCTGTTGCCACACCAGCGCAAACAAAATCCGCAGGGCGTGTTTTTGCAAGCCCGCTGGCAAAACGTCTCGCCAAAGAAAAAGGCATCGATCTTTCGTCCATCAAAGGCTCCGGCCCGCATGGCCGTATTGTAAAATCGGAACTGGATAAAGCACCGCTTGGTCCATCTGCCCCTAAAGCGGCACAATCCGGTGGTGCGTTTACGCCTGCTGCATCCTCCGTCAATGCGCAAAGTTTGGCAGATGCTTACGGTATTCCTTACAAACTGCTGCCAAATTCAGGCGTGCGTAAGGTCATTGCGCGTCGTCTGTCTGAATCCAAACAGACCGTGCCGCATTTTTACCTGACGACCGATTGCAATCTGGATGCGCTTTTGGAGCTGCGCAAGCAGATCAACGATAGCGCGGATGGCTTCAAGCTTTCAGTGAATGATTTCATCATCAAAGCCACGGCTGTTGCCTTGCAAAAATATCCGATGGCAAACGTATCGTGGACGGATGACAATCTTGTGCAATACGAACGCGCCGATGTATCTGTGGCTGTTGCCACCGATAACGGCTTGATCACGCCCATTATTGTTGATGCTGCCAACAAAAGCCTGAAAGTCATTTCCATTGAAATGAAAGATCTGGGCAGCCGCGCCAAAGCAGGCAAGTTAAAGCCGCAGGAATTTCAGGGAGGGACGGTTTCCGTCTCCAACCTTGGCATGTTCGGCATCCGCGAATTCTCCGCCATCATCAACCCGCCGCAGGCCGCTATTCTAGCTGTCGGTGCAGGTGAACAACGCGCTGTTGTCAAAGACGGCAAGGTTGAAATTGCAAACATGATGACCGTGACAGCCTCTTTCGACCACCGCGCCATTGATGGTGCAGTCGGTGCCGAATACCTGCAGGTCTTCAAAAAACTGATTGAAAACCCGATGGGGCTGTTGCTGTAAAAAATCAATAAATAAAAAAGAGCCCAGATCGTTATAGCGATCTGGGCTCTTTTTATATTCGATATGCTTAGGCTTATTTGTTAACCGGTGGTTTAACGGCAGCGGGCTTTACCTCAACGCCATCGTTGTTGTTCGCGGCTACGGTCGGCTCAGCATTCACTGCATTTTTGAAATCTGGTGCGGCAGCATTCGGTTTGAACGTAGAGCTTTCAACGCCAGCCAGGCTGGTTTCTGCTTTATGCGGTGCATTAACCTCAGATTTCAGTGTTCTATTCAATTTCTTGTTTTGGCAGGAGTCT
>JBGTNC010000184.1:0-4248 GCA_041743265.1 Alphaproteobacteria bacterium
GAGCTTTACAGCGAATTTATGGCGCAGTTGCTAAATGGCAGCTGGCACCGCTTCAGGGAGAACGCCACAGCATGAGCGCAAAACATCGCCGCATCGAAATTTCAACACAGGGCCATATTGCGGCGAATGATGCACGCTGCCTCGCAGCCAGAGATTTTCTGGGCGTACCGCTATCTGGGCTGGAAGAGATCAAAGTCTATAAGATAGCAACGCCACAAAGTGAAGTTCCGCCGCAAATAATTGCCGATGTTTTTGCCGACCCCGTACTTCAAAACCTGCATCTAGATACGACAAACGCAACGCAAACGGCAGAAACCCCCAGCTTTGTAGCTGAAGTATCTTTTCGCGCGGGCGTCACAGATAACCCGGCCCGTTCTGCCGAAACCGCACTTGATCTTTGCGGCCAATCTGCACGCGTTGCCAGCAGCAGCCTTTTTATGCTCTATGGCGACATTCAAGAAGCCGATGCCCGCAAAGTCGCCACCGAATTGCTGGCGAATGAACTTATCCAGAAAGTGGATATCTGGACCTTCGCTGAATTTACGTCTCTGCCGCGCTTTGAGGATGTCGCGCTGCCCACGGTGCAACTTGCAACGCCAGATGGATTATTTGACACCATATCGCTTGATATTGACGATCACGCGCTTGCAACCCTCAGCCTCGATCGTTGCCTTGCGCTGACATTGCCCGAAATGCACCATATCCGTGATCATTTCAAAAGCCCCACCGTGCAACAGGCGCGCAAGTCTGCTGGCTTGCCTGCCGATGGAACAGATGTCGAGCTTGAAGTCCTCGCCCAGAGCTGGAGCGAGCATTGCAAACACAAAATCTTTGCGGGACATATTGACTACACAGGGCCCGATGGCAAAAGCCGCACAATCGAAAGCCTTTATAAAACCTTCATCAAACGCGCCACAAAAGATATTCAAGCACAACGCGGCATAGACTGGCTGATCTCTGTTTTCACCGATAACGCCGGCATTGTACGGTTTGATGACAATATCGATCTTTGCATCAAGGCAGAGACACACAACAGCCCCTCCGCACTTGACCCTTACGGTGGTGCCTTGACGGGCATTCTGGGCGTGAACCGCGATATTCTGGGCGCAGGGCTTGGGGCGCGCCCCATTGCGAATACAGATGTTTTTTGTTTCGCACCACCCGATATGCCCACGGCTGCTGAGGCGACGTTCATGCCGCAAGGCCCTAAATCTCCGCGCCAAATGTTGCACGGTGTGCATAAGGGCGTTGAAGATGGTGGCAACAAAAGCGGCATCCCGACCGTCAACGGCGCATTCTTTTTTGACCGCGATTACGCAGGCAAGCCGCTTGTTTTTGTGGGCACCATCGGCGTCATGCCGCATTACCTGCCTGATGGCCGCGCGAGCGCAGAAAAAACCGTGGAAGCCGGAGACCGTATTTTTATGGTCGGAGGCGCCATTGGCGCCGATGGCATCCATGGCGCGACCTTCAGCTCGCTGGAGATGAACGAAAACGCGCCCGCGACCGCCGTACAAATCGGCGACCCGCTGACACAAAAACGCATGACGGATTTTTTGCTGGAAGCCCGCGACCTTGGCCTCTATCGCGCCATTACAGATAACGGCGCAGGTGGCCTGAGCTCCAGCGTTGGCGAAATGGCGACCTTTAGTGGCGGCGCCGAGATGGACCTTGCGCTCTGCCCCGTTAAATACCCAGGTCTTGCACCTTGGGAATTGATGGTCAGCGAAAGCCAAGAACGCATGACACTGGCCGTACCGCCTGAACATGCTGCTGCTTTCAAAAAACTGGCTGAGGCGCGTGATGTCATGGCCAGCGACATTGGCCACTTCACCAATGATGGCCAGTTGCATGTACAATATAACAAGCAAACCGTCGGCCTGATGGCGCTCGATTTTATTCACGATTCTCTGCCACCGTTGCAAATGAAAGCTGTTTGGGAAACAGGCACGCCAAGACCCGCATGGTCCGCCAGCACGCAGTTACGCGATCGCCGCCTGCCTCTCCCTGACAAAACCCGCGATATGCTCTTGCCCCTTCTGGCGCACCCTAATATTACATCCAAAGAAAAATGGGTGCGGGCCTATGACCATGAAGTGCAAGCTGCCACCCACCAAAAGCCCTTTTGCGGTGTTGATGCAACAGGGCCTGCCGATGCAGGTGTCATTTGGCTGCACCCGCATGGCGGCGCAAAAGATAATGCGGTTGCCATTGGCTGCGGCCTTGCGCCGCGCCTGTCACTGCATGACCCGTATCAAATGGCGCAACACGCGGTGGATGAAGCCCTGCGCAACGTGGTCGCCGCCGGCGGGGATCCGGATATGTGCTGCATGTTGGATAATTTTTGCTGGCCGGACCCCGTGACCTCCGCCAAAAACCCTGACGGTGCCTATAAACTCGGTCAACTCGTGCGCACCTGCGAAGGGCTTTATGATATTTGCACGGCCTATGGTACTCCGCTGGTCAGTGGCAAAGATAGTATGAAGAATGACTTCCGGGGCAAAGACAGCCGTGGCATGCACATTGATATCAGCATCTTGCCCACCCTTATGGTCACCGCCATGGCCAAAAGCCGTATTGGCCTGACCGTGGGCAGTGATTTTAAACAAGCAGGGGATGCCATTTATCTGCTTGGCGCACAAAATACTGGCATGGCAGGCAGCACGCTCGCCCATATTTTTGATATGACAGAAGACGCCGTACCGCCTTGTGATGCTGCCGCAAACATTGCCCTCTATCGCCTGATCCACAAAGCCTTGCAACAAAAGGTTCTGCGCAGCCTGCATGATATCTCCGAAGGGGGATTGCTGGTTAGCGTTGCCGAAAGCATGATTGGGGGCGGATTAGGCGCCACGATAAACCTTCAAGAAACCGCTGCATTGTTTAACGAAGCGTCAGGGCGTTTCATCGTATCGGTTCCGCATGACCAACAAAGCGCCTTTGAAAACCTCTTCAGCAATATGCCCTATCAATTACTAGGACAGGTAACAGCAGACGATACGCTTTCTCTGCCCAAAGAAAACATCTCGCTCAGCGATATCTACACCGCATGGAAAAAGGGATTTTGATATGACACAGGCTCTGCCAAAATTCTTGATCCTTGCTGGTGATGGTATCAATTGCGAACGTGAAACCGCAGCCGCTTTTTTGGCAGCTGGAGGGGATGCACAAATTATGCATGTTAACGACCTAACAGCAGCCCCTGAGAAACTTGACGCTTACGACGGGCTTGCCATCCCTGGTGGGTTTTCATTCGGCGATGAGTTGGGCAGCGGGCAAATTATGGCGCTGAAGCTGCGCTATAAGCTAGGCGATGCCTTGAAAAATTTTGTAAGTGCGAAAAAACCGGTTATCGGCATTTGTAACGGTTTTCAGGTGTTGGTCAAACTGGGGCTCTTGCCTTACCCTGCAGATGACATCCGTGTGGCGGCATTGGCGCCGAATGCATCAGGCCGTTTTATTGACCGCTGGGTCAATATGACCGTGCCCAAAAATATCTGCCACTGGCTGCACGGTATGGAAGGCCAAAACATCCGCCTGCCCATGCGCCACGGTGAAGGCCGCGTGACCTTTAAGGCGGGCATGGAAGATACACTGCTGCACAAATTGCAAACCGACGGGCAAATCCCCTTCACCTATACCGAAGACGTGAATGGTTCCACCGGCCGTATTGCCGCATTGACAGATCCTGACGGCATGATTTTAGGCATGATGCCGCACCCGGAGGCTTTTATATCCCCCAATACCGACCGTATCGCCAGCGATAAAACTCAAGGCGATGGCTTGATGATTTTTGAAAACATGATCCGCTACATCAAAGGACAGGAGACTTCCCATGCAAGACGCCGCGCTTAAACCCACCCGCGCCCTGATCAGTGTCAGCGATAAAACGGGGCTAGATACACTAGCCAAAAAGCTGCATGGCGCAGGCGTTGAAATTATTTCATCCGGCGGCACGTTTAAGTATCTTGCCGATCACGGTATTCCTGCCACGCCGATTGAAAGCGTAACAGGCAATCCGGAATCTTTTGGCGGTCGCATGAAAACGATCAGCTTTCAGGTTGCCAGTGGTATCTTGTTCCGCCGTGACAATGAAAGTGACCTTGCAGAAGCTGCAAAACTTGGCATTCGTGCGATTAACCTTGTGATTTGTAACCTCTACCCGTTTGAGGCCGTCGCACAAAGAAATCCGGCTTTTGATGAATTGATTGAAAACATCGACATTGGCGGGCCGACATTGATCCGCGC
>JBGTNC010000185.1:0-4601 GCA_041743265.1 Alphaproteobacteria bacterium
TTGGACTGGTAGAATTGAGAAAGAAATTGGACAATCTAATCCAGATGCGTAACGGGAAGTAGAATTATCATGCAGATTAAAGACTTTCCACATTATAAGCAGCTCTATTCAAGGGATTGTGGCACAGACGCTGTTGTATAAAGAAGGCGGCGGCCGTGTGGCTGCGCATGAGATCATGGTGGGTACCAACGCGGTGCGAAACTTGATCCGTGAAAACCAGTTGGCGCAGATTTATTCTATGATCCAGACCGGTTCGCGCTACGGCATGCAAACGATGGAAGATTCCGTGAACGATCTGGTGACCAGCGGTTTGATTTCTGAAGAAACCGCGCATAACGCGCTGAAAAGCGGTGCGGAAGATACGGATGAACAAGCCACAGGCGCGCCGCCTGCCGGTGCTGCACAGAAAAAGGCACCACCACCGCCGCCTGAGAAAAAAACGAGCTCTATGCTGAGCGGCATGATGAAAAAGCCGGAACAACCACCGGAGCCTGCACCGACAGCAGCAGAAGGCGATGAGCCGGACGGAGGTTATTCGTTTTGAGCGGCGTTGCAATTTATGCATATCTGAACGAGATGATCAAGAAAGAGGCCAGCGACCTTTATCTAACGGTCGGTGTTGCCCCGCAACTGCGCATCAAAGACGAACTGTTGGCTTTGGGCGAACAGATTTTGCAAGAAGAAGATGTGCAGGCGATGTTGAACGAAGTGTTGACCAGCCGTCAGCGCCGTGAATTTGATTCCAACATGGAATTGAATTTGGCGTTTGATATGGGCAAGGAAGGCCGCTTCCGTGTCAACGTTCTGCGCCAACGCCAGCATACGGGGATGGTGATACGCCGTATTACCAGCAAAATTCCGTCTTTCGAAGATTTGCGTTTGCCCAAAATTCTGGAGAAATTGTCGCAGGAAAAACGGGGCTTGATCATGGTCTCCGGTGTGACGTCCTCGGGTAAATCAACAACGCTTGCTTCTATGGTCGATTACCGCAACCGTGTGGTGGGCGGACATATCATTACGATTGAAGATCCGATCGAGTATTATCACGAACACCGCAAGGGCATTATCACCCAGCGTGAAATCGGTATTGATACCACCTCCTATAACATCGCCCTGAAGAACGCGCTGCGCCAAAAGCCCGACGTTATTCTGGTGGGCGAGGTGCGGGATGCGGAAGTGATGGAACAAACATTGGCGGCCGCCGAAACGGGCCACTTGTGTCTGGCAACCATTCACACCAATAACGCATCACAGGCGATTGAGCGTATCGTCAATCTCTTCCCGGAAGAGCGTCAGCATCAGGTGCGTATTGCCCTGTCCATGAACTTGCGCGCGATTATCGCCCAGCGTTTGGTGCGGGCCATAGATGGCGGCATGGTGGTCGCGCTTGAAATTCTTTTGAACGAAGCTCTGATCCGAGAATTGATTTTGAAGGGCGAGACCATCAAAATTAGAGACGTTCTGGTAAATGGCGGCGCGACAGGCATGGTTTCTTTTGATCAGTCCATTTTCAAACTTTTTGCCGAAGGTGTTATTTCCGAAAAAACGGCCATTGACGAAGCGGATGTTCAAACAGATATGAAAATGAAAATCCAACAATTCAAGATCAGTGGCGCCAAAGACATGGGGAACATTGACACGTCCAAGCTGTCTCTGTAACAATGTTCAGGCATCAGGGGCTTGTTCCAAGCTCTTGGGGTGATTTTCTGCATCCGCAACATATTAAAACTGGATCCCGTTGTAATGGCTCAATTCTCTTTCCGCACGCGCCACCCTCTTATTCGTGCCGTGATGGCTATCAGCTTTGTTGTTTTTCTGAGCAGCTGTGAACTGGCTAAAAACCAGCTCTATGATTACGATCGCTCTGCCGAGTTGGATGCACAAGACTATCGCGATGCCATGGCGCCACAGTATTTGCCGCAGGAACAAAAAACAAATATCCCCGAATTCCAACCCGTTGTTTCAACACCGGCTGAATTGACACTGCCGTCACCGCTGGTGACCGTGTCCGTCAACCAAACAGTTTCATTGCGTGATTTGATGTTCGAGCTGGCCTATCAGGCCGGTGTTGATATCGAACTCGATCCGCAAATCCGTGGTTCCATTATTTTTACCGCGCGTGAAAAACCATTCAGCCAAGTTGTAGAACGCATCTGCGAAATGTCTGGTCTGCGCTATACCTACGAGAACGATGTTCTGCGCGTCGAGATGGATCGTCCTTACGTGAAAAACTACACGGTAGATTATATCGGCTCCACGCGTAAATCGTCGGGCAGCATCTCGACCGAAATCTCCCTCAGCTCTGCCGCCGGTGATACATCGGATAGTGCTGGTGGCGGTGGTTCCAGTTCTTCCGTGAAGTCTGATCTGGCGGGCGATCTTTGGGCTGAACTGTCCGAAAGTCTTGAGCAGATCCTGACAGCTTCGGATACATATGTATCACTGTCCACACGTGCAGATCCTGTTGCGCGCCCGGTCAATCCGTTGCCGCCGCCAACACCTTATGATCCGAACGATCCGAATTCTATGCCACCACCACTGCCGGGTGACCCGCGTGTGGCACCACTGCCGGCATCCACGTCGCCGACATTGAACATTTCTACACCGCCGGCAGAGCCGCTGGTACCGAATGCACCCGCCACCTTCGCCGTGACACGTCAGTCCGGTATCGTGAGCGTTTTCGCATCCGATCGCCAACACAAGCTGGTCAAGAAGTTCCTGGAAGATTTCCGCCGCCGCGCTACAACGCAAGTCTTGATCGAAGCACGTGTGTTGCAAGTGGAGCTGAAAGATGAATTCGCAACCGGTATCAACTGGAGCGAGATTGTACGCTCGACACCGACGTTTTCGGATACGCCTTCCTTTGAAGGTACATTCGCACAACCGTCTTTGTCGCCAGCGACAACCGGTATTTTCAACGCCATTTTCAAACTGGGTGATTTGGAAGCCGGTATTCAGGCGATCAGTCGCTTTGGTACTGTGCGTGCCCTCTCCAGCCCACGTGTAACGGTTCTGAACAACCAGCCTGCCATCGTCAACGTGGCGCAGAACAACGTGTACTTTGAATTTGACGTTCAGATTACCGAAGGTACCGTTGATCTGGCACCACGTATTACAGTCGACAGCACGCAGAAGGGTATCCCTGAGGGGGTCTTGATGACGGTTGTACCAACCGCCAATCCGGATACAGGCGAAATTCTTTTGACAGTCCGTCCGTCCGTATCCACCATCACCAGCTTCATTCCGGATCCGACTATTCCGCTGTCGCTGGCCTTTAACGGTCTGGATCCGTCCGATGCGCCGCCGAACCAAATCCCGCAGGTTTCTGTACAGGAAATTGACTCGGTACTGCGTATCCAGTCTGGCCAGACGATGGTTATGGGTGGTCTGATGCGTGATAACAACTCGGTTGAAACGCAAGGCGTGCCAATTTTGTCGGACATCCCGTTGCTCGGCAAAGTTTTCAGCAGCCATCAGGACCGCACTTCCAAGCAGGAATTGGTGATCTTCATGAAGGCCCAGATCATTCCGGGTTCTAACGTGCATGAAATAGACAAACGTCTTTACAATACGTTTGGTCAGGATCGCCGCCCTTCCAGAATGTAAGCAGGCTGTGCTGAAAGGCTACAGGAATAGACCATGATTTCATTGCCTCTTGTGCGCTTTGTGCTGACAGCAGCATTTCGTGACAAGCTGATTATCACCCTTTTGCTTATGATGTTGGTGGGCGGTGGTGTGTCTGTTTTTCTAGGTACGTCCGGTATTACAGAGCAGGAAAGCTTTGCGCTGGTTTTTGGTGCTGCGGGTTTGCGATTTCTGAGCGTCATCGGCATCGTCTTATTCGTCAGCTTCTATATGCGCAGGTCTTTCGACACCAAAGAGGTCGAGTTCTTGCTGTCGCGCCCCATTTCACGGATGACCTTTTTATTCAGCCATGCGCTAGCCTTTAAAATTCTGGCAGTGCTGGTCAGCGCTGTTTTGCTTTTGTGCGTGTATGTGCTGGGCCATCCGAACATGATGGGCTTTATCGTCTGGGGCATCAGTATTGTCGTCGAAAACGTTATTATGGCGATGGCGGCGCTCTTTTTCTCGATGGTGCTTTCTAGTGCGGCAGGCTCTGCTTTGGCGGCGCTGGGGTTTTATGTGCTGTGCCGCTTGATTGGCATGTTGCTGGGGATTGCAGCGCAACCGGCAGAACATAGTATTTTCGTTGTGCTGAATAACCTGATGGATGTTATTTCCGTGATCGTGCCGCGTCTGGATATGATGGGGCAAACATCGTGGCTTGTATACGGCGTGGATGGCGCTGGTAGTCTTTCGCTGATGAGCAAGGCCACCTCTTATGCGCAAGCAATGGTCGACACTTTGGGTGTTAGCGGCTTTGTGCTGGCGCAGGGCTTTTTCTTTACGGCCATCTTGCTGGCGGCAGCCGCCTTTGACTTTATACGCCGGGAATTCTGATGATCAGTGACGTCTTGCGCAGACGGGTTCTTTTTTTTCTGGCGATATGTTTTAGCCTGAATGTATTGCTGTGGCTAGGTACGCACCATATGCAGGCCAAATGGACGGGCGTACCGCCTGTGCCAACCAAAAACGGTGCC
>JBGTNC010000186.1:0-5370 GCA_041743265.1 Alphaproteobacteria bacterium
TCATGGCATGGATGAACTGGCACAAACATTTTTAAGCCACCAAACAATTTCTTTTAAAGAAGTTGCTGGCACGGGAAAAAATCAGGTCACGTTTGATCTGGTGCCGATAGACAAGGCCCTGACCTATGCCGCAGAAGATGCGGATATCACCTTGCAGCTCTATCACATCTTCAAGCCGCGACTGGTGCAAGACAAGATGACGACGGTCTATGAAACACTGGAACGCCCCATGGCGCCGCTGATTGCAGACATGGAATTTGCCGGCATCAAGGTGGACCCGTCTATTTTGAAGCGCATGTCGAATGACTTTGCCAAAAAAATCATGGTGCTTGAAAAAACCATTCATGAAACCGCAGGACAGAGCTTTAACATCGGCTCCCCCAAACAACTGGGCGATGTTTTATTTGGCTCCATGGGCCTGCCGGGTGGCAAAAAAACCAAAACCGGTGGCTTTTCCACCAGCGCAGACGTGCTGGAAGAATTATCCGGCGAACATCCGATTGTAGATAGCATTTTGGAGTGGCGCGGCCTTTCAAAACTGAAAAGCACCTATGCCGATGCACTGCCCGCTGCCATCAATCCCAGAACGGGCCGTGTGCATACATCTTATTCACTGGCGGGTACCAATACGGGCCGCCTGTCGTCATCTGATCCCAACTTGCAGAATATTCCGATCCGCACCGAAGATGGCCGTAAAATCCGCGAGGCTTTTATACCGGAAGACGGCTATGCGCTACTATCAGTAGATTATTCACAAGTAGAATTGCGACTGGCGGCAGAGCTTGCGGACATCAAACAACTAAAACAAGCCTTCCACGATGGCGTAGACATTCACGCCGCCACCGCCAGCCAGGTTTTTGGCGTGCCCATGTCGGAAATGACATCCGACATCCGTCGCAATGCCAAGGCAATTAACTTTGGTATTATTTACGGCATCAGCGGCTTTGGTTTGGCACGGCAATTGGGCATCAGCAACCACGAAGCTGGCGAATACATCAAACAATATCTTGCCCGCTTCCCTGAACTGAAAAAATTCATGGACGATGCCAAAGAATATGCACGCGCGCATGGCTACGTGAAAACGCTCTATGGTCGCAAATGCTATTTGCGCGGCATCAACGACAAAAACCCGTCCATGCGCAACTTTGCCGAGCGTCAGGCCATCAACGCCCCGCTGCAAGGTACCGCCGCAGACATTATGAAGCGCGCCATGATTGCCCTGAAACCTGCACTGGATGCTGAAAAGCTGGGCGCACGCATGTTATTGCAAGTGCATGATGAATTGCTGTTCGAAGTCCCCGTAGATGAAAAAGAGCAAACGGAAGCCCTTGTCAAAAAAGTCATGGAATCCGCAGGCGTCGGCCTTGCCGTACCACTGGTTGTGGAAGCTGGCTGGGGCGATAACTGGGCCGAAGCACATTAAGAGGCATTAAAGAATGATTGGTGTTTTAGATAGCGGTTTCGGCGGCCTAACCATTCACCGCGCATTGATTGATGCGATGCCCGAACATGATTTCATTTATCTGGGCGACAATAAAAACAGCCCCTATGGCTTGCGCGAACCGCTGGATGTGTTGAACCTGACCTGTGCCAGTATGGATAGATTGGTGGCAGAAGGCTGTACGCTTGTGGTCGTTGCCTGCAATACCGCCGCCGCTGTCGCCATGCGATGGATTCAACAACAATGGCTGCCCGCACTTTATCTGAAAGACGGCGTGCGTCGCAATGCACTCAGCATTGTTGTACCGACGATCGAGGCTGCCACTGGCCTTGACTGGTACGAGAAGCGCCGCCTGCACGATGGCGTGACGACCAGCGGTGTTGTCGCCGTTTTTGCAACCCCGCGCACCGTTGCCACCAAAACATACCCCTTCGAAATCCGCAAACGCAGGCCCGATATTAACGTCGTGCAACAAGCCTGCCCTGCCCTTGCTGGCGCGATTGAAACCGGCGCTACGCAAGATCAGCTGCGCGCGCTAATTGGCGAATATGTCGAAGCCTTAATGCAACAACTGAATGGCCGCGCCCCCGAAAGCGTTGTTTTGGGCTGTACGCATTACCCGCTGGTATCGGATTTATTTGCCGAAGTATTGCCCACTGGTACGACAATTATTTCCCAACCAGATACAACAGCCGCTGCACTGACGACATATCTGGAACGCCAGCCTGAATACCAGACAAGTACAAACGGCACGCGCCGCTTTCTATCCACCGGATACGTACCCGATGCCCTGCAACTGATTGAAAAATTCTGGGGCGAGCCACTGGTCTTCGACCAGATTTAAGAATGGTCTTTTTTGACCGGATTTAAAACATCCGGCCCGGATCATGAAATTGCCTTACAACAAACATCACGATCACCCCAAAGCCATGCGCTGCTGTTTTTGCAATTTGGCCATAAGGCACATGCCGCAGATAAAAAATGGCCGTCATCGCCTGATCTGATAAGCTATCGCGGTAACCCATCTGGCGGCGTGTCACACGGATCAGTTTTTTAACCAGCCTGCCACCCTCTTCATATTTACAGCGCCCCGTTTTCAATGCGCGAGCCAAAGCACCGCGCATCAAAGCATTTTCGGGACGCATCGCGCGGATCAAGATGGCATTGCACAAAGGCATGTCATCAATCGTCTCGTCAAAACAAGCGGAGAGGATTGCGCGTTCGCGCTGCGTGATTTTTTTTACCCAGAAAATAAACAGTCGCGGTCATGAATGCTCCGTGGCAAAACCCGTGGCTGAATCCGTGTTGATACGACTATTATAACAAATGCAGCGCTGTTTTTAAATATTTTTCGGTCGATTCTGACTGCTGCCCACATCAGCAAAACCCCCGAAATATCTGCATTAAATGGATTAAACCAGCATTAACGGGATTTTAAGGGGACTGGATTATTCTGGGCCCCGTTCTAGATAAGCATTGCGTTTTAATCGGGCCACCGGCCCCGTTACCACAAACAACAGAAAGGCTTTCTCATGCTTTATATCGATATTCAGGACCGCAAAATTCCCGCCCTCGGCTATGGCACATGGCAGTTGAAAGACAAAGAATGTGAAACCGGTGTGCTGAAGGCACTGGAAATGGGCTATCGCCATATCGATACCGCACAGATTTACGAGAACGAAGCGCCCGTCGGTACCGCGTTGAAAAGCAGCGGCGTATCGCGCGATGATATTTTCCTGACCACAAAAGTTTGGATGACCAACCTGGGCAAAGACCTGTTCAGAAAATCCGTCGCCGAAAGCCTGAAAAAGCTGCAGACAGATCATGTCGATATGCTGCTGATCCACTGGCCTGTCACAGAAGTACCTTTTGCAGAGCAAATGGAATCCCTACGCCTGATGCAAGAAGAAGGCATGACCCGTATGATCGGCCTGTCCAACTTTACCGTGCCGCAAATGCGTGAAATTGTGGAAGAGCTGAAAATTCCGGTTGTGAATAACCAAGTCGAATACCACCCGCTGCTGTCACAAAAGCCGGTTTTGGAATACCTGCGCAAGCATGATATGTTCCTGACCGCTTATTCACCGCTGGCACGCGGCAAAGTACGTGATGAAGCCCTGCTGCAAGAAATTGCGGATAAACATGGCAAATCCGTCGGCCAAATCACCTTGCGTTGGCTTATTCAACAGCCACGCGTGGCTGCTATTCCGAAAGCCGCCAGCGAAGTACATATGCGCGAAAACTTCGATATCTTCAGCTTCGTGCTAGATGCCGATGACATGCAACGCATCGGTATGCTGACACAAAAATCAAGCCGTCTGATCAACCCTGACTGGGCACCCAACTGGGATAAAGCAGAAGCGGCATAACCAGATACCAAAGCTTGCTAAAAAATATGGGGAGCGTCCTTTGCGGGGCCTCCCCTTATTTTATCCAGCCAGTAAGTAGACGGAGCCAACGGCCATCGCAACCGAGAGCATTTGGACACGGTTCAGCTTTTCTTTCAAAAACACCCGCGCCATGATCAGCACCACAATCGGGTACATGGCCGTTAGCGTCACAACTGTGGCAACAGGGCCATGATGCAGCGCGAAGAAGTACAGCAAAAATGCACTCACCGTCAGCACACTGGCAAAAGCAGAAATGCTAATCCCCACGCGGCTGCGCACCAAACGCCCGCGCAAGATAAAAAAGATCGGGATCGCGATGATCATATTGCCTAGTGATTCATAGAATATAACGCTATGCGGGCTCATGGTTTGCAGTGCAAGTTTTGGCAGGAATGACCAAAAGCCCCAAGCCACCAACGCACCCACTGCCAGCCATATCCAGCGCGTGGGCGACGGCGCCAACGGAATAATCGGCGGTAAATCCGGCGGCGATTCTGGCGGCATCACATCAGGTGGTTCAGGTAGGCTGCTTGTCACGTGACACCACCAGTAAAACGATTGCACAAAGGCCCAGCCCAATGCCGGCTGTCTGCCGCAGCGATACAGGCTCACCCAATATAATAAAGGCAAGCACCGTCGCAATCAGCGGGTAGAGAGATGAAATCATGGCGACATAGGTCAAAGGCCCGTCACGCAGCGCCAGCAAAAACAGCAATTGGCCAAAACTACCTGCAGCCCCCACGCCAAGCGCCAGCGTGACGCCCAGCGGATGAAATTCCGGCCCCCCATAAAATACCTGCACCAGCACTGCTGTTGTCAGGAAAAACAACGCGCCATAGACGACCAAATGTAGTGGAGGCAGGGTTTTAAGCGCCATCTTGGACAAAAATCCGGTCACTCCCCAAATGACGAGTGCGATGACGGACGGGAGAAACCAGTTCTCAATGACCATAATTATGAAACCCTAAAAGAGCCTGAATAAAAAGTATAGCAGAGATAGGCTTTTGATTTGTATAGAAAAAAGCATGATCTGTACGATTTTCGCGCGCATAGGGCGCAATCCACTATTTTACCGTAATATTTTTTGACACTTGACCAGAGTCCCTTTGCACTGCCGCAAAAACACAGGTATAAATAGGCCCAGCCGCGCATGAAAATGCGCAACACCGCATTATCGGGAGTCTGTTTCATGACCGATCAAACCGCCAAACCCGCGCCAAAGCGCTTTCTGGTCTCTTGGGACCAGTTTCACCGCGACTGCAAAGCCCTTGCATGGCGGCTGGTGGAAAAGCAGGACGACTGGAAAGGCATCATCGCGATTACACGCGGCGGCCTGATCCCCGCAGGCATTGTGGCGCGTGAGCTGGAGATCAAAACCATCGAAACTATTGGCATTTCGAGCTATGACGATAAAGTTCAACGTGAGGTGAGCGTTGTCAAAAGCATCAACGCAGACCTCGTCGGTGACGGCACGGGCTGGATGGTGATTGATGATCTGGTCGATAGCGGCAATACAGCCAAGTTGATCCGCCAAACCCT